>JBAZOY010000001.1:0-153543 GCA_041648505.1 Syntrophales bacterium
CTCCCAAATCAAGCGTCTTCCATTTTGTTATGGTAGATTTTTCAATTCACATAAATGGTATACATTGCATTCCCATTGACAACCGTATATATATTTTGTAGAGATAGAAAAAAAATCAGCAGAGACCGTGACTATTAAACCGGGTGTTTATGCTGATTTCGATAAAGATGGAAAGCTTATTAGTATAGAGATTATAGATGCAAAAGAGATTAAAGACTTACGCAACAAAAAAGGAGTGGTCTCATGGTGCAAATACTGGCCGGATTGATCACCGATCTCTTACTGGCCATCTATTGCCACGACCAATATCATGAAAAAGTCTCCGTCAAACGTCTCAGGCAAATTTGTATTACCATCCGCAATGAAACAAGCATCAACGATATATTGGAAAGAAGTGCGGAATGGCAGTATCAACCACCGCCCCCAGGTTAATCATACGCAACTTCTTAACCGGACATTACTGGGTACTCTCAAGAACTCATAGGATTATTAGAAAATGCCTGACCGAAAAAAAATTAAAGATATAAAAAATCTTGCAAAAATCCTCTCTGCACAACGCAAAGGAAATAAAACGATCGTTCATAGTGACGGTATATTTGATATCCTGCATATTGGCCATATTCGTCATCTTGAACAGGCGAAAGGTTTAGGCGATATTCTTATTGTAACGATCACTCCAGATCGATTTGTAAACAGAGGACCAGGCCGTCCAGTTTTTACTGAGACGCTCCGAGCAGAGGCCATAGCTTCGTTGAATTGTGTTGATTATGTGGCCATAAACTCCTCACCAACTATTGAGGATACCTTGCGTATTTTAAAACCAAATATTTTTGTTCAGGGTTCTGAATATAAAAATCCCGCACCAGAAGCGGCCAATGAAATAGCAAATCAAATTAAAGCGCTCCAGGACATCGGTGCAACAATAGCCTTTACCGAGGATATTGCCTTCAGTTCCACAAGTCTGATTAATCGCTATTTATCTAATCTTCCTGATGAAATGCATGAGTATTTAACCTTGTTTCGTCAGCGGTATGACCAAAAGGAAATTGAGCAACTCATTGATCAGTTTGAAGATATGAATGTTCTTGTTATAGGCGACACTATTCTTGACGAGTACCAGTATTGTGAAGCTATTGGTAAGTCATCAAAAGATCCTGTATTAGCTTTAAAATATCAATCTCATGACTTGTTCGCAGGCGGCGTTTTGGCTGTAGCAAATCATGTAGCCAATTTTGTGAAAAATGTTCACCTTGTAACTGTATTAGGTGAAAAAGACGATTATGAAGCTTTCATACGATCTCAACTTCAAAGTAATATTAATCCTTATTTTATTAAACAGGATAACGCCGCCACTATCATTAAACGCCGATTTATAGAAGGATATTCCCTCAATAAACTTTTCGAAATCTATGTAATGGATGACTCTGGGCTTACTCCGGAGAAAGATAAACAATTATGCAAATACCTGAAAGATCATGTTTCTGAATACGATCTTGTAATTGCCGCTGATTTCGGGCATGGCGCCATTAGCCTTGAGGCAGTCCACGCATTAGCTGACAGTGCACCTTTTCTGGCAATCAATACTCAGGCAAACGCCGGCAATCGGGGATTTCATACTGTATCTCGTTACCCTCGGGCTGATTATGTCTGCATTGCTGAACATGAAATTCGTCTCGAGAAACGCACCCTCAATGGCGACCTTCGCCCCATGATGAAAGACATTTCAAAAAGGCTTGACAGCACGCGCATGGTGGTTACTCGGGGACGAAAAGGCGCCTTAGTATGGAACAACCGGGGCGAGTTTGTTGAGATCCCCTCGTTCGCCCATAACATTGTCGATCGCGTCGGCGCAGGCGACGCCTTTTTTGCAGTGACCTCCCTTGCAGCAGCCAAGGGTGTGCCCGATGAGATCCTCGGATTCATCGGCAATGTCGTGGGGTCATTGGCTGTAGAAATTGTAGGAAATAAAAAATCCATAGATAAAACCAGTACAAAGAAATATATTGCCTCATTGATGAGATAAAAAATTCTGGAGGGATTTGAACATAAAAGCTATTCTTCTTGCAGCAGGATTCGGAACACGATTAAGACCAATAACCAATATTACCCCAAAATGCCTGCTTCCCATCAATGGACGTCCCCTCATCGAATACTGGCTCCGAGCCTTATATGACGCGGGAATCCAGGACATCCTGATGAATCTTCATCATCTGGCGTCGGTGATGGAAGAATGGCTTGGCCAGAGCGCCTTCGCCGGACGCGTCCGCACCGTTTACGAAGATCCGATTCTGGGGACAGGCGGGACGCTCCTGCAGAACAGGGATTTTGTCGGGAATGAACCGGTGATGTTGATCCACGCCGACAACCTGTGTCTGGCCGATTTTCCTGCTTATCTCCGGGCGCACGAGAGCCGGCCGGCAGCAACGGAGATTACCATGATGACTTTTACCACGCCTACACCGGCGACCTGTGGGATCGTGGCGATAAACAGAGATGGCGTCGTTCATGCGTTTTATGAAAAAGTGGCGAATCCGCCGGGAAATCTGGCCAACGCCGCGGTCTATATCCTGGAACCCGGGATAATTGGATTTCTCGCCGGACTGAAAAAATCCTTTATTGATTTCAGTACCGAGGTACTACCCCATTTTATGGGAAAAATAAACACCTTTCACAACGCTATCTATCACCGGGACATCGGGACAACTGAGAGTTTCCTGACAGCGCAATGGGAATGCCCGGATACGACGGATACGACGACGAATCCCGTTGACGGCAACAATTCTTGGCGGATATTCTGTGAAAAAAATGATGGCATGTTTGTAAAAAAAATGCTTAATGGTTTGGCGGAAGCACTCCACATGGAAGTGATTGATCTAAGAGAGAATAAAAAATATTCCTCTGTTCGCCCCATCGGTGAGGCTGGAGAACAAAGAGGAAAAATATTTGTGTTATCTACTGAAACAGATTTCACGCCCTTATCTCGGTGTTTGGAAAACAGCGGCTTGCAAAAAGATGATCAGATCCTCTTTCTCCCGGCAGTCCATGCATGTTTTTCCTCAAAAAAGATCCTGGCGGAACAGGGGCTGAAAAGCATTGCCGTCTGCGCCAGCGCCGCCCCCTAACCCTTTTCAAAAAGGAATGAATAACATATTCAAATGCTCTGGGCTCATTATGTAGACAATCTTGATGTCCTTCTCCGCTCCCTGTCCGTACGGTCCGGAGACGGCGAAGAGGAAACGGATGGGGCTATCGCCTTATGGGCGGAAAAAACCATCCATGTTCGTAAGCAGCTAAGGACAGTATTTCTGATCGGCAACGGCGCGAGCGCCTCCATGGCGAGCCATGTTGCCGCGGACCTGGCCAAGAACGCCCATGTGCATACAGAGGTATTTTCCGATTTGTCCCTGATTACCGCCATTGCTAATGACATGAGTTATGAAGAGGTCTTTGCCGAGCCCCTGCGCCGCAGAATGAAGAACGGGGACATGCTGGTGGCCATCAGCAGTTCAGGCCAGTCAACCAATGTGTTGCGCGCCACCCGGGAGGCAAAGCATCTCGGGGGATTCGTCGTTACCCTGTCCGCCATGGGTTCGGAAAATACGTTACGGGGTCTGGGCCACCTGAATTTTTACGTGCCAGCCGAAACTTACGGCATGGCAGAAACCTGTCATGCGGCGATTCTGCATTACTGGATCGACCAAATGGTCAACACCGTGAACGGATCAGGAAAGAGGAAAAGCGAAAATGAATGAAAAAATGGTGGTGATCGGGAGCAATTCCTTTTCCGGAGCCAGTTTCGTGGATTATATACTGGGCGAAGGGCTGGAAACCATCGGGATCAGCCGATCTCCCGAACCGAATCCGGTATTTCTGCCCTACCGGCAGCGAGAAGCGGCGCCTTTCCTTTTTTACCAGTTGGACCTCAATCACGATCTACCGGAAATCATGGACAGGATCAACGCTTTCCGGCCGGATTATGTAGTCAATTTTGCCGCACAATCTATGGTAGCGGAAAGCTGGCTGCATCCGGAACAATGGTTTCAAACGAACGCAGTGGCGACGGTGAAGTTCCATGATCAGTTGCGCTGCGCCGAATATCTGAAAAAATATGTCCATATCTCCACGCCGGAGGTCTACGGGACCTGCGAGGGGCTGGTTCCGGAAAATATGAATTATAATCCCAGCACGCCCTATGCCGTCTCCCGGGCGGCGGCGGACATGAGCCTGACAACGTTCTGCAAGGCATACGAATTCCCCGTAGCTTTTACAAGGGCGGCCAACGTCTACGGCCCCGGGCAGCAGCTTTACCGGATCATCCCCCGGACGATCCTTTTTTTCCTGACGGGCCAGACATTGCAGCTTCACGGCGGCGGGCAATCGGTCCGTTCCTTCATCCATATCCGTGATGTGGCGGACGGGACTTTGCGCGTGGCGCGTCAGGCCCCGCCAGGCGAGATTTATCATTTTTCCACGGCCCGCAATATTTCTATCCGTGCACTGGTAGAAATGATTGCCGCACAGTTGGGAGTGTCCTTTGCGGACCGGGTGGAGGTGGTCGGCGAGTGCCTCGGCAAGGACGCAGCCTATCTCTTAGACAGCACGAAGGCCAGAGGTCAGTTGGGCTGGCAGGATCGGATCAGTCTGGAGCAGGGTATCGAAGAAACAATCGCCTGGGTAAAGGACAATCTGGGCGAAATCAAGAAAGAGCCTTTCGACTACATACATAAACCATAGGGAGAAGACATGCACATTTTAGTGACGGGCGGTTGTGGATACATTGGATCGATATTGACACCAAAGCTTTTAAACATGGGTCATCAGGTTACAGTTTTTGACATCATGTGGTTCGGTAACCATTTCGCCGGCAACAATAATCTTACCGTTGTTCGAGGAGACATCAGAAACGTGGATTCCGTCCCCATGGAAGGCATCGATGCCATTATCCATCTGGCCAACATTGCCAACGATCCCTGTGGCGACCTCAATGCAAAGCTCGCATGGGAAGTCAACGTATTGGCCACAATGGGGCTTGTGGAGAAGGCCATCGCACACAAGGTCAAGCAATTCATTCTTTCCAGTTCCGGTAGCGTTTACGGTGTAAAAGAAGATCTAAAGGTTACGGAAGACCTTCCTTTAGTCCCAATTTCTGACTACAACAAAACGAAAATGATCAGTGAACGGGTTCTTATGAGCTATAAAGACCAGATCACCGTTCAATGCATCCGCCCGGCAACGGTCTGTGGCTACTCGCCCCGTATGCGCCTTGATCTTTCCGTCAATATGCTCACGATACAGGCCCTGGCAAACGGCCGCATTACCGTTTTCGGAGGGGACCAGACCCGCCCCAATATTAATATTCAAGACATAACGGATGTATTTATTCATTTTCTAAATTTGGGAGATAAGGCGCCGGGTGTTTATAATGCAGGCTTTGAAAATATCTCCATTTTGGATATTGCCAAACGGGTTACTGAACATGTGCCGGCGGAAATAGTCGTGTCTGAATCGAACGATCCCCGTTCATACAGGCTCAATGCAGACAAGTTGTTGTCCACTGGCTTTACGCAAAAACACACCGTTAATGACGCCATCCTGGAAATTATCGAAGCGTTTCGCACGGGGGCATTAAAAGACCAGGATCTTTGCTATAATATTAAGACTATGATTAAAATGGATTATCTCGCTTAGTAATATCATCCAGAAGGACTAATTGATTATGAACCAAGAGATTCAAAAAAAGATGTACTACGACATGCTCCGAATCCGCACGATCGAAGAAGCCATTGCAGAGCGCTATTCCGAGTGGGAAATGCGGTGTCCGGTTCATCTCTGCGTTGGTCAGGAGGGTGTTGCCGTCGGAGTATGTGCGAACCTCAATCAGCAGGATTACGTCATGAGCACCCATCGCTCGCATGCACATTATCTGGCGAAGGGCGGCAACCTCAAAAACATGATGGCTGAAATCTATGGCAAAGCAACTGGCTGTTCAAAAGGAAAAGGCGGCTCCATGCACATGGTTGACCTTGATGCAGGCTTTCTTGGCGCCACGCCGATTGTCGGCAGCATCATTCCCGTTGCCACAGGTTTAGCTTTTGGAATTACTCTTAAGGATGAAAAGCGAATCTCTGTCGTTTTTATCGGCGACGCCTCCACTGAGGAAGGTGTATTTTCTGAAAGCTTAAATTTCGCGGCACTAAAAAAACTCCCCGTTATTTTTGCATGTGAAAATAACTTTTTTTCAGTCTACTCCCCACTTTCAGTGCGCCAGCCTGCAGAAAGAGACAACACAGCCATAGCAAGAGCCTATGGCATATATGCCGATAAAGGAAACGGCAACGATGTCTTAGATGTTTACGAAATTACGAAAAAAGCAGTATCTCAAATTCAGGATGGAAAAGGCCCTGCCTACCTGGAATTCGAGACATACCGCTGGCGTGAGCACTGTGGCCCCAATTTTGACAACGATATCGGATACCGAACCGAGGAGGAATATGTAAAATGGCGCAACCGGTGTCCCATTGAAAGTTTTGAAAATAAACTTAAGGGACAGGACATTCTTGCAGAAGCTGAAATAAATCATATAAAAGCTGAAATTGAATCTGAAATAGAAGAAGCATTTGCCTTCGCTAAAAACAGCCCGTTCCCCGATTCAATAGAGCTTTATTCTGATTTGTATGCATAAAAAAGGTTGATAAATGCCAAGAGAATTAAACTATGCCCAAGCCATACTAGAAGCCACCGACCAATGCATGGCGGAAGACCCTTCCGTTTACATCATGGGCCTTGGCGTTACAGATCCTAAAGGCGTTTTTGGGACAACACTGGGTTTGAAAGACAAACATGGAGCAAAGCGTGTGCTGGATATGCCCGTTGCGGAAAATGGAATGACGGGTATTGCCATTGGTTCTGCCTTGATCGGAATGAGACCGATCATGACGCATCAGCGCATTGATTTTATGCTCCTTTCTTTTGATCAGATCATCAATAATGCTGCCAAGTGGCATTACATGTTCGGCGGCAAGATGAAGGTCCCTCTTACGATACGGTTGATTATCGGCCGTGGATGGGGGCAGGGACCGCAACACTCACAAAGTCTCCAAGCCATCTTTACCCATATCCCTGGCCTCAAGGTAGTGATGCCTTTTACCCCCTATGATGCAAAAGGATTGCTGGTTTCCGCCATCCGAGACAATAATCCTGTTATCTTCATCGAACACCGCTGGCTGTACAACGTAACAGGCATTGTACCGGAAGAAATCTACGCTGTCCCATTGGGAAAGGCCAGAAACTTAAAGGAAGGAAAAGACATCACCATAGTGTCATCATCACACATGGTTTTGGAAACCATGAAAGCAGCGGATTATTTAGAAAGGGATAGCATTACTGCTGAAGTGATTGACATTCGCACATTAAAGCCTCTCGACAACGAAACTATCATTAATTCAGTAGAGAAGACAGGTCGTCTGCTTGTGGTGGACGGCGCCTGCCATACCTCCGGGTTTGCGGCAGAAATCATCGCAACAGTCACTGAAAAAGCCTTCGGCTATCTAAAATCATCTCCTCAGAGATTGACGTTACCGGACTTGCCGACGCCCACAAGCCCGGCTTTGGCGAATCTCTATTATCCACGAACCATAGACATTATTAATATGGCTAGATCAACCTTTAATCTGCCGGACAAAACCGAGGAAGAACTGGGTATCAAGCACGATCAGCCTTTGGACGTGCCGGATAAGACATTCACGGGGCCGTTCTAAAAATATTGTGTAACTACAGAAGCATAGGATATTAAAAAAATGAAAAATTTATCAAATGCCGCAACTAGAATAGAAGGACAACAAATGTTTCAAGTTCTTGCAAAAGCGCAGGAGCTTGAGAGGCAAGGAAAAAATATAATCCATTTTGAAATAGGTGATCCAGATTTTGATACGCCAGTAAATATTGTTGACGCAGCTTGTAAGGCATTAAGAGCAGGAGATACACATTATACAAATTCGGCAGGACTTTTTGATTATAAAAAAGTTGCGGCAGAAGTTACGGAAAGATCAAGAGGTTTTAAACCTGACTTAGATCAAATTTTAGTTACGGCAGGAGGAAACATTCAAATTTATTACGGGGTAGCATGTGCTGTAAATCCGGGGGAAGAAGTAATTATCCCTGATCCCAGCTTTGTATCTTATAATTCTATAATTAAATTTGTTGGTGCTAAACCAGTAAAGATACCATTATATGAAGAGAATGAATTCAGATTAAACCCTGAAGATGTGGAAAATGCAATAACTGATAAAACGCGAATGATCATAATTAACTCACCTTCAAATCCTACCGGGTCTGTTATGACCGAGGAAGAAATTCGGAGAATATATGAAATTGCAGAAAAGTATGATGTTTATTTAATGAGTGATGAAGTTTACACAAGAATGATCTACAAGGATTCTGATACTAAGTTCAGTTCGCCAAGCAAATATGACCGATGCAAGGAAAGAACACTTGTTGTCCATGCTTTTAGTAAATCATATGCCATGACAGGGTGGCGTCTTGGTGCGGTTACTGGGCCCGCTGAAATAATTTCGAAAATGGGGCTTTTACTCGAAACAACAAGCTCTTGCGTCTCGCCATTTATTCAAAGAGCTGGTATTGAAGCATTAACCGGGAGCCAGGAACCAATTAACAGAATGGTAGAAGAATTTAGAGAAAGAAGAGATATAATTGTTAAAGAATTGAACAAACTGCCAGGAATAAAATGTCTTAAGCCGAAAGGGGCATTTTATGTTTTTCCGAATATAAAGGGAACTGGTTTAACAAGTCAGGAATTTGCAGATCTTATGTTAGAAAAGGCAGGCGTTGCATTATGTCCAGGGCATTATTTTGGCGAAAATGGTGAAGGATATGTTCGATTATGCTATGCAAATTCCATTTTGAACATAAAAGCGGGTATTCAAAAAATGAGTGAAGTCTTACAAAAACATATTCGCGCAAAGTAATATTGGGCAGTAAAACAATTAAAAACAATTGAATATAGTATGCTTAACGCTCTATTAAATTTCTTAGGAGCCTTAAATGAAACAATTTGTAATAATTCTGGGGGTAAGTTCTGATATAGGCCGGAATATTTGTAAATTTTACCTTAAAGATGGTTTTCAAGTCTTAGGGACTTATCGTAATTTTTCCGAAAATATGAATGAGCTTTCGAGCTTTGAAGGCTTAACTTTATTCAAATGTGATGTAACGCAAAGGGAAGATATATTCCGACTAGTTGAGTATGTGGATAATAATAACATTTTTTGGTCAAGACTATTCAGTTCGGTTGGAACAAGTGAGCCTATCGGTAACTTTTTCGAAATACCGTTTGACGTATGGCAGCGATCAATTCAAATAAATAGTTTGGAGCAATTGCATGTTTTACACGCGCTCCATAAATACCGATCTAAAGATACCAATTCAAATGTTGTATTTTTAGCGGGGGGTGGAACAAATAATGCTTTTAGGCATTATTCAGCTTATTGTGTATCAAAAATAATGTTAATAAAAATGACTGAATTATTAGATGATGAAAATCCCGATTTGAACATATTTATTGTTGGGCCAGGATTTGTCAGGACCAAAACACACCTCGAAACACTAAATGCAGGGGAATTGGCTGGTGATAATTATGAAAGGGTGAAAAAATTTTGTGAGTCTGACGATCCAGGAACACCAATCGAAAAGATCTATGAATGCATACGTTGGTTAGAATCGAAGGGGCGAAAGATAGCTAGTGGCAGAAATTTTTCAATCGTAAATGACAAATTAGGTGATGATAGATTAGTGTCAGAACTTGAAAGGGATTTTAATATGTACAAACTCCGGCGCTATCGTAATGAATGGAAATAACGTGAGGAAACAAGCTAATGAGTAAAAACGATAAGATTTCTTGGAAGCTCCACAGTGAAGCCACAACAGACCAGTTTGCAACAAATGAAATTTCTTTGGGTCCGTGGACTTCATATAGCCTGATACATGATCCAAAGCACGTTTGTTTTGTTCTCTCAAGATATAAATTCTGTTCAAAATTGTTAGCGGGTAAGGGCAGAGTTTTAGAAATTGGATGTGGCGATGGTATTGGAATCCCTTTAATGGCTCAGAGTGTAAAGCAATTACATTGCATTGACTGGGATGAGAGAAATATACAAGGGAATCTTCGTCGTCTTTCGATATTGAAAAACGTTACCTATGAATATCTCGATATAACAGAACAAAAGCCAAAAGATATATATGACGCGGCGCTAAGCATTGATGTATTAGAACATATTGAACCGTCTCAGGAAGATGCTTTTCTTACAAACATATGTCAAACCTTATCTCCTTCAGGTGTTTTAATAATTGGCACACCCAATAAAAATGCCTCTTTATATGCTACAAAAAGAAGCGACATTCAACACATCAATCTTAAAACAGCAGAGGAATTTTATCAACTTATAGGAAAATATTTTTTCAATTGTTTCATTTTTTCAATGAACGATGAAGTAGTACATACAGGTTTTTATCCAATGGCACATTATTTACTGGCCTTATGTGTCGGGAAAAAATAGCAATCTGAGAATAGTTAAGATTTCGAGGTATCTTTAATGGAAAAATTAACTGATTATTTAATTAGTTTTCTCGCAGACCAAGGCATTAAACACATTTTTGGCCTTACTGGAGGCGGTGTTGTACACTTATTTGATTCAATAGATAAAAATCCACACATTACACCGGTTTATTGCCACCATGAGCAAGCTGCTGCGCTTGCAGCGGTATCATATTCTCGTATTACCAATAATTTAGGTGCAGCGATTGTAACAACTGGACCGGGAGGCACTAATACAATTACCGGTGTGCTGTCGGCTTGGCAAGATTCAATACCATGTATTTTTATTTCAGGCCAAGCTCGTATAGAGCATACATCTCATGGAAAGTCTTTACGACAATTAGGAACTCAAGAATTTGACATTTTATCAGTAGTGAAACCGATAACAAAGTATTCTGCTATGGTAGAAGATGCAAAGATGATTAGATATCATTTAGAAAAAGCTGTATATCTTGCAAAAGAAGGAAGACCTGGGCCTGTATGGATAGACCTACCACTGAATTTTCAATGGGCATTTATTGATCCAGACTCTTTGAAAGGTTTTACTCCTACAAAAATAGATAAACCCGATTTTTCAGCGGCATATGCACTTGAAAGTTGTGAAAAAACATACGATTTACTCGCAAAGGCCAAAAGACCATTAATATTAGCAGGCTATGGCATTAGGTCTGCACATGCTGAGAGTGAATTTAGATATCTAATTGGAAAATTGCAGATTCCGTTTGTTTCGAGTTGGAACGCAAGCGATTACTTACCGACAGATAATAAGCTATATGCTGGTCGGATTGGCATAGCAGGCCAAAGAGGCGCTAATATAGCAGTGCAGAATTGTGACTTTCTCTTAGCTATCGGATCACGTCTAGGCATACCATTAACAGGCACTTTGTTTGCAGCCTTTGCGAGGGAAGCAAAGATAATTGTTGTTGATATTGACAGTAAAGAATTGGAATTCAAAACAGTACGCGTTGATTTGCCAATTCATTGCGATGCCAAATTGTATTTAGAAAATATGCTAAATTATCCTACAAATAGTACTTTTGAAAGAATTACTCCGTGGCGTCAAAAGTGTGAAAATTACAAAAAATACAACATGATACCCATGAAAGTGGGAGAACAAGAGAGTTATATAAATCCATATGTATTTATTGATATTTTGTCAGATGAGCTTAATAACAAAGACATAATAATTGTTGATGGTGGGGGTAGTAACTTATATATAAGTTTTCAAGCTTTTAAGGTCAAAGAAGGACAAAGGTTCGCAACATCAAGTGCTATTGCCGCTATGGGTACTGGATTACCTGAAAGCATTGGTGCGTGTTTCAGTACTAATAAAGGACGGACCATCTGTCTCACTGGTGACGGCAGTCTTCAACTCAATATTCAAGAGTTACAAACTATCGTACACCACAAACTTCCTATTAAAATCTTCGTAATGAATAACGATGGTTATTTAGCCATACGGCACACGCAAAAATCTTTCTTACAAAGCAATTTTACAGGATCATCTCCTAATGGTGGTTTAACCTTGCCGGACTACCAGAAAATAGCAAAAGCGTATGGACTTAAAACGGTTCGTATCGATAAAGATAATGACTTATTGAAAGGAATTCAGGGGACATTAAAGGCGCCGGGGCCAGTTCTTTGTGAAATAATGGTATCACCAGATCAGGAACTTATTGCAACACAAGGCTTTGATAGTAATGAAGATGGAACATTTTCACCAAGACCTTTAGAGGATATGTACCCATTTTTAGATCGTAAAGAATTTTTAGAAAATATGTTTATTAAGCCTTATTCAAAGTAATTGAGATATCAAGAAAATACAAGCGGTAAAAAGTGGGAATAGAAATAAATCTGTTGGCAACACACCCAGCGGCAAATCGCGACTATGACAAGCGACGCCAGGAAAAAGCCCGGAAATTATTCGTATAGCTAAAGAGTTCGGAAAGGACTTCTTCGATGGCGATCGTAAATGCGGCTATGGGGGTTACAAGTATGACGGCCGCTGGATGTGTCGGACAAAGCATTTACTGGGCCGTTTTAAGGTGTAATTCGTGTATTTAATTGTTGGAGCATCCGGGTTTATCGGCAACAGGCTTTATCGCTCGCTAAAAAGGCGGCGGGATAAAGTGAAAGGGACTTATTTTCTTAACAACAAGAATATCGACCCCGATGACGCGATCTATCTCAACCTTGAAAAAAGCGAATTCGGCAGGAACGATGGCGCCGACCCGGTCAAATATGTCGTGTTATGTCATGGCATTCCCGGTATTGACCGCTGCAAACTTGAAAGGGATAAAACCAGCAAAGTGAATGTGGAAAATACAGTCAATTACCTGAGAACTTTCGACCCGAAAGTGACAGTGCCGCTAATGCTTTCAACAAACTTGGTCTATAACGGCAAAGACGCCTTCCCGGTGGAAGATGACAATCCTGACCCGATTGTTGAGCACGGCAGACAAAAACTTGAGGTGGAGCGCTTCATTGAAGAGCGTTTCCCTAGGCACATTATCCTGCGTTTGACCAAGATGTTTGGCATCCAGAAAAATGATGGCACGATTTTTACCTCCTGGCTCGACCGGTTTGAAAAACGTGAAACCGTTCTTGCCACAGACGATCTTTTTATTTCTCCATTATATGTGGACGACATTATTGCAGTATTGCTCGCGTTAATGGACAAGGATTTGAGCGGAAAATATAATCTTGGCGGACGGCAGGTTGAAAGCATTCACTGGTTTTGCAAATGGGTCGCCGCGCGTTTCGCCGTACCGGAAAATTTGGTCAGGCGCGTGTCGGCTGGAGACCTAGGTTTTGTTGAAACTAGGCCGAAATATAATAGCCTATGCTCGGAGAGAGTGCTGGCCGCGACGGAAGTTAAATTGACAGATTATGAAAAAAGCTTTGACTTAATGGCAAAAAACTACGGGAAATAAGGAGATTTGAGATGGGCAACAAACGAGCGAAAGAATCTCAATACGATGTCCAGTTTGAAACAATAAATAAAAAAGGACCTGTTGAACTTGGACCAACGCCAAGCCATCTTTGGAGGAATGATCCCCGTCACCTTTGCTTCTTGCTTTCCAGGTATAAATTTGTCTCTAAGCTTCTTGCTGATAAGAAGAATGTACTGGAAGTCGGGTGCGGTGACGCTTTCGGAACGCGTCTTGTACTGCAAACGGTCAGGCGGGTCCATGGGGTGGATTTTGACCCCCTGTTTATCGAATGGGCAATAGATCGGTATCAGAAAGAAGGTTTTAACGCTTCGTTTGAAGTCGTGGATTTGACCAAACGGTCGCCAACCGGCGGTCCATATGATGCCGTTTATGCGCTGGATTTCATAGAACATATAAAAAAGGAAAAGGAAAATGTCGTTATCGATAATATTTGCAGGGTGTTGAAGCAGGACGCTGTTTGCATTCTGGGAGCGCCAAATGTGGCGGCCAGCCGATATGCCGGGCGGGACAGCGGCATGGGCCATATAAATTTGAAAGGGGCGGAAGAAATGAAAAGTTTGCTGTCAGAATACTTCCATAATGTATTTATCTTTTCGATGAATGACGAAGTTGTGCATACGGGTTATTCACCAATGGCGCATTATCTATTGGGAATGGGCGTCGGTAAAATTAATGCTACCGTTTAGAAACATATGACTGAAATAAATCTGTTAGCAACCCATCCCAAAGCAAATCGGGATTATGACAAGCGACGCCAGGAAAAAACCCCGGAAATTATTCGTATAGCTAAAGAGTTCGGGAAGGACTTCTTCGATGGCGATCGTAAATGCGGCTATGGGGGTTACAAGTATGACGGCCGCTGGAAGGCTGTTGCGCAGAAGATGAAGGAGTATTATCAGTTACCTGAGGAGTGCGCTATTTTGGACATCGGTTGCGCAAAAGGTTTTCTCCTTCACGATTTCAAGGATCTGATGCCAAATTGCACCGTGGCAGGGATAGATGTAAGCGAGTACGCCATTGACAATGCCATGCCCTCTGTAAAACCTTATCTTAAAGTTGCCAGCGCAGAAACACTGCCCTATCCTGATAAAAGTTTTGATCTCGTTATCTCGATAAATTCCATCCATAATTTAAGCCTGGAACCTTTAAAGACAGCCCTAAAGGAAGTGGAGAGGGTCAGCCGGGGACATAGTTATATCACCGTTGACGCCTGGCGAAATGAAGAGGAACGAGAAAATCTCTATAAATGGGTCCTCACGGCCAAAACGATGATGCATGTGGATGACTGGAAGAAGTTATTCGCTGAAGTCGGCTATACAGGCGACTACTGGTGGTTTATTGCGGATTAAAATTAGAACTGGCAAAGGGCTAAGGCCAAAAGGAAAGAAAAAGTACCTTTAAGAAGGAGGGAGTTATGATTTATAGGATTATTATTGAAAAGGGTGAGGATTTTGGTTTCATCGCTCACTGTCCCGCTATACCTGGATGTCATTCACAGGGTAGCTCGATGGAGGCTGCCATAGAAAATATAAGGGATGCTATTATAGGGTGTCTGGAGGTAATTGACAGAGACCTGATACCACATGGTGCAGATAAATATACAATTGTGGAGGTTGCAGTTTAATGGCAGGGTTGCCCACTATATCGGGGAAAGAAGCCATAAAAGCATTTCAAAATGCAGGCTGGTCGATAGTAAGAACGGGCAGTAGCCGCCATATCATTATGAAAAAACCAGGTGTAATAACAACTTTATCCATACCCGACCATAAAACACTTGATAGAGGATTATTGAGATCGCTTATTAGAGATGCCTTCCTATCAATAGATGAATTTTGTAAACTATTAAAAGAATAGTTTCTCTATGAAACTAAAAAAACAGATTCCCGTATTGCAATCAGTCCATGCCATTCTTTTACTCGATGGCCAATACATCCTGCAATTGAGAGATGACAGGCCTGACATCTCAGCCCCCGGCCAATGATCGCTATTTGGGGGAATGATCGTCGCAGATGAAACGCCGTTGAAGAGCCTACAGAGGGAAATATTTGAAGAGCTTTCCATCCACCCAAGAAAATTTCAATACCTGTGGTTTATTGATTATATTGCAGAGTTTGAGCAGGATTTGATTCGGAGTTGGTTTTTTTCTGCGGATGTCAAGGGTGTTCGGTCACACCATAAGCTGCTGGAGGGGCAGGATACGAGCATATTTCCTTATGAGCGAACAAAAGCCCTGATAATGCCGTGGGTGATGCGGGAAACAATTGAACGATACCAAAAGGAAATGATTCTGAAATGAGAACGACCAAAGCAGCCATCCTGTCGCAAATCAATCAGCCTCTCGAAATAGATGAACTGATCCTTCCCGAATTAAAACGCGGTCAAGTCTTAGTAAAAATAGCTTATAGCGGCATCTGTCATTCCCAGTTGAATGAAATAAGAGGACTGAAAGGCGAAGACAAATTCCTGCCCCATACCTTGGGGCACGAGGGCTCAGGCATCGTGTTAGAGGTGGGACCGGAGGTGCAGAAGGTTCAAGCAAGCGAACATGTCGTACTGACTTGGATAAAGGGCAGTGGGCTTGACATCCCCGCCACTCAGTACCATAGACCTAATGGTGCTGTTGTCAATTCCGGGGCTATTTCTACCTTTATGGAATACTCCGTCATATCTGAAAACAGGCTTGTACCCATTCCCAGGGAGATGCCCCTCAAGGAAGCCGCCTTGCTTGGCTGCGCCATACCCACCGGGGCGGGAATTGTTTTTAATACCATACAAGCTAAAGCACAGGATACGATCGCCATTTTTGGTGTAGGCGGCATTGGCATGAGCGCGGTTATTGCCGCTAAAACTTCAGGTTGCCGGCAAATTATTGCTGTAGATGTTGATCCCTACAAACTTGACTTTTCCCTTAAAATAGGCGCCACTCATGTGGTTAATGCCGCCAAACAAGATCCTGTTTCAGCTATTATGGATTTGACCGGCGGGCAAGGTGTAGATTATGCCATAGAGGCCGCGGGGTTAAAAGAAACCATGGAAAAGGCGTTTGTATCAATAAGTAATAACGGCGGTACTCTGGTTATTGCCGGTAACCTGGCGCATAAAGAAAAAATCTCTCTTGATCCCTTCGATTTTATAAAAGGAAAGAAAATAATCGGAACATGGGGCGGCGAGTCTCGCCCCGATAGAGATATCCCGCGCTATGTAGAGTTATATTTGGCCGGCAATTTAAAAATAGACGATTTAATTACTTCTTGCTTTTGCCTGAATGATATTAATTCTGCTTTGGAAGTTTTTAAAAGCGGCCGCAATGTTATCAGGGTTTTAATAGAAAACAGCCTATCTTAAAGAGGTCTAAAAAGCGAATGCTGAATATCAAGAGTTTTTTCGGGCGTTACTGGTTGATAAAGCTTTTCCTGTTCCCGGTTTTTCTTTTTCTTTATATTTTCTATTTTCCTTACCTCTATTTTTTTTACTGCCGGCGATTAAAGCAAATTTCCCGCCAACAACAATTATTTTTTTTGGCCCAAGATCAATATGGCGCTATTCTACATTTACTTTATTATATCCGCTGTTGGGGCAATGTGCGCAATGGTGCGGTCCTGGTTGTTTTTACCCCTCAAATTGCGTTAGTTAAGAAGTTGGCCAAACATATTTGTCCGGCGGCGCAGGTTATTTCCCCTCCTGTTTTGTTTTCGAATTTCATACAAAAAGCCCTTGGCGTTTTTACGCGGCGGTTTGTTTTTACTCCTCTTTATTATAATTTATTGAGAAAATATCCTGAGGCGCTTTATATTTATGATACTAGAAACGACAACAAGGCCGTCTATGTTAAATACCTGGACGATGTCTATAAAAATCGCCCTCACGATAGTCCGTTTTGGGATGCTTACGTTCGGACGCGCGGCGTGTTTGATTGCCGGTATGACGTTTGCCAGGATTCCTTTCAATTAGAGAAAGTTTCCACGGGGATAACCGTTGACGAGGCGCGCGTTCGTCGTCTATTGAACGACTTAAAAATATCGGGGAGGTATGCGGTAATTAATGTTAACACCAAAGATTATTTTCATGAAACCCAAAATAGCCGTCGCATCCGGCATTATGAACGCTACAACGTGCTGATTGACTATTTAATCAACAAAGGCTATTCTGTGGTCTTACATGGCAAAGGCGAACAGCCTTTTTTAAAACCGCGGGAAGGATTCGTTGATTATGCCCACGGCGTTTTCCAGTCGCCGGAAAATGATTTATTGCTTTTTTACGGGTGTGAATTTTTTGTATCTTCCAAAACGGGGGCCGAAATGTACGGCCTTTTATGCGACAAGCCGGTTTTAGGGCTTAATTATACCGAACTGTGTGCAATGCAGCCCAATATCCGGTTCCGGTTTTTCCCCAAGCGTATCAAAGATGAAACAGGCAAATATTTGTCATGGCGCAATCTCTTAACGCACCCAGTCTATTTTCAACTAGGTCGTCTTCTCCATACGCAAGAAAAATATGAGTTTGTTGAAATGGAAGAGCATGAAATTATTGCCGCTTTGGATGAATTTTTACAGCTTTTGCCTAGGCCGCACGAACAATGGTTAAGCTATAGCGCGCTGCAAAAAGAGTTTAAACAGATGCTGCATCCCGGTCATTTGGACCTTTACTTTATCAGCGGCGTACCCTGTGAAGTTTATTTAAAAGAAGAGGCTAAGGCGGCATCAGCGGAAACATGAAATGTAGATTATATAAGATGGTTGGGTTGAGAGCACTGTTTGTAAAAAAGTTATTCGACGCATCGGGTTTTGACGTTTCCTTGCCCAAATCGTGGGGCCGCGTATGGACAGACCGGGCAGTATTCTTTGGTTTATTGATCCAAACTTGGCAAGTATTTGTCGGACCAGTTACTGTATTGCTGATTGCGCGATGTCTTACCCGTGAGACGCAAGGTTATTATTTTCTTTTTGGAAGTATTCTTGGGTTTCAAGTTTTTCTTGAAATGGGGTTTTCTACAACGCTCGTATATATATGCAGTCATGAATGGGCGCATTTGCAATTCGATACGGCCGGAAGAGTAATTGGCGATCCCAAAGCATTGGCAAGATTGGTGAGTTTAGGGCGTTTAGTTTTTAAATGGTATGCTGTAGCGAGCTGTTTTTTTGTGACAGGAATTGGTTTAGGCGGATATCTTTTTCTTAATTCGTCTTCTCACTATAATATCCATTGGGAAAATCCATGGCTGGCTGTTGTTGTAGTGACGGGGATGCTGTTTTGGACTGCGCCGTTTATTGCAATGCTGGAAGGATGCAATCAAATAGCAGTAACAAATCGCTTTCGTTTATTTCAAGCTATTCTTACTACTTTTGTGCTTTGGCTGATTCTGTTTTTCGGAGGCGGATTATGGGCATTATTAGCATCGGCTTGCTCAAGATTAGCATGTAATGTTTACCTTTTCTTTATCCGTTATGGCCGGTTCTTTGAATTATTCTGGAAATTTTCAAATGGGCATAAAATTAGTTGGAAAAACGAAGTTTGGCCATTGCAATGGCGGACCGGGATTTCGCAGATAGTGTCTTATTTTGCCGGCAATTTATTTACGCCGGTTATTTTCCATTATCATGGGGCAGCTATTGCCGGCCAGATGGGGATGACTTGGTCGTTGCTTGGAATGCTGCAGTTGGCAGCGCTGGTATGGATAACAACAAGGTCGCCGCGTTTCGGCATGCTAATAGCAAGAAAAGAATATGCAGAACTGGACAGGCTTTTTGTAATAACCTGCATTGCTTCCATGGTTACTTTTTTTATCGGCGCTTTTATCTTTTGGGGTGTTATTTCGATTCTATATAATATGGGATATCCCATAGCAAGTCGCTTCCTTTTGCCATTCCCGACGGCTTTGTTATTGATAGCGGTTATGCTATTGACATTGGCTACATGTGAATCAATTTATTTACATGCCCATAAGCGGATGCCAATTGCGGTTTTATTACCACCGGTAATTATTAATTTAGGATCAGGTTGTACTGTTTGGATTTTGGGAAGCCGTTTTGGCGTCACCGGTGCTGCATCTGGATACTTGGGCATTATGATCGTGTTTGTTATTGTGCAAACTATTGTCTGGAAGCGATGTCGGAATAAATGGCACAAGGAGGAAATAGCATAGGTGAATGGATTAAGATTATCAGTAGTGATGGCAAATTACAATCATGGCCGAATCTTAGGGCAGGCCGTAAAAGAAATACTCAGTCAAAGTTTCTCTCCTTACGAGGTCATTATCATTGATGATGGTTCTACTGATGATAGCATTAAAGTTATAGAGCGTATTGCAAGAGAAAACCCGAATGCAAACATTAAGTTTTTACGCAACAATCAGAATCAAGGAGCTGTTTATTCCTTTAATCGGGGATTAAGAGAGGCTTCCGGCCAATATATCTATTTTGCCGCGGCGGATGATACGGTGTTTCCCGGTTTTTTTGAGAATTCTATGCGTTTATTGGCAAAATACCCGAACGCCGGTTTATGTTCTTTAATGATGAAAACCATTTGTGCGGATGGCACTAATGTCCGAATGCCGTTAAAGAATCCATCTCCAGTAGAATGTTACTTAAACCCGGTTGAGTGTTTGCGGTTGTTGCGACAATATGATAGTTGGATGGGTGGCAATAGTTGTATATATCGGCGTGATGTTGTTCTTGAATGTGGCGGTTATCTTCCTGAGTTAGGACCAACTTGTGATATATTTCTTGGAATGTTAGTTGCTCTTAAATATGGAGTCTGTTTTATTCCAAAACAATTAGCAGGTTTTCGGCTGTCGCCAGATAGCTATTCGGCTACTTTTCTGGATTTGAAAGTATATTCTTACACTGCCAACTTAATGAAGACTACCTATGCTGACTTATTTCCCGTTGATTATGCCAATTCATGGGAAAGACGTATGATGTATCGTGATACGATAAGCGCAATAAAGCAGCTATACAAGCGTCAAATTAACATGATGGAAGATGTTCTTTCGCAAAAGAACTCAGTGGATAAGTTTTTCTTTTTATCTATGAAATTAGGCATGCACATGCAGCTCATGTTTCTGATATTTTATTTTCTTTTGCGGTTAGGTCCTGATTTGCGGATAGTGCTACAGAGGGGTTTATTAATAAAGATTAGGTATTTAAAGGCGCGTTTCTGTCCCCAGAATTGATCCCCAGTGCCCCTTCACAGCGCGAGCCGCAGCAGCGGTGCTTTTTCGGACGGTACAAAATACGTCCGCAATGTTCTCCTCATTCGTCGAGTTAGTGAACTTTGAACCAGAATTCCCCCATTTCAATGCAAATTCATTACCGGCATTCGTGCCGCTTCATTATTCTTCTATGTATTGTCGCGCTCGGCCCCTACGTTTTCCCGGCAGCGGGTTTGCGTTTAGAGCATTTCGTAATTTATGGCAGTCTTCTCTACGTGATGATATGCAAAATGTTGTCGCATAGAAATACCAAAATGGATAAGAATATATTCTTATTGTTGGCGTTAAGTCTTGCCGTTGCGTTTTGGATATTAGTTGTTTCTTTGCAGAATCTGAGCTGGGCAACTCCTTACGGTGTGTGTGCTGGGCTGGAGAACTTCACCCAGCCAGTCGCTTTGATTATAGTAATCTCCGCAGTAGTGGAAAGACTCGACCGGGAAGCAAGGCTAAATCTTCTCCGGGTTGCGGGTATTGCTATGATTGTAATGCTGTGTATTAATTCACTGCTTGCAATCTTAACGATATTCTACGACACGTTGCCCTTTACGCAATACTTCGTGGTTGCCGGTTACTTCTCGGTTGCCGATAATACCATGATAAGCCTGTCGCAGCTGGCTGCAACTATGAACCGTTTCTTAGGTGTTTTTAATCAGCCGGCTGAAAGCGGGTTGGCTTATTCAATTGGGTCGCTTGTTTGGGTTTATTTAGCTACCACAAGTAAGCGAATAAGTTCAATTGCCTGGGTTTCGCTGCCCTTACTCATAATTGGAGGTTCTTTATCCGTTTCCAAAACTTTCACATTAGGTGGTTTCCCGCTTTCGATGTTGTACTGGGTTTGGTCCGAGCTAAGTCTGTTGCGCATCCGTAAAAGCGTCCTTGTCGGCGGGATGATCTGGGGTTTAGGAACGGCGGTGGTTATAAGTTTACTGGCGGAATCGTGGGCTGGCTTGGATTACTTTTTACGTTTCTTTAGGAGGGGTAGTTATTATGATGGGGCTATATCTCTATTCACAGGCGGGCGCTTTGGCGGCGCTGAGTCGGGTGTCGGAAACCTTTTTGCTAAAACCTGGAACGAGTCGCCCATTATGGGATTCGGTGTGTCGAATGCACAAGGGCTAGACAACGGGTATATTGAATTTTTCTTTTATGGTGGGATTGTCGGGCTGGCCTTTCACATTGCAATACTTGCAGTCATTCTTCGGGTTGCATTTCGCGGTCTAAGAACCGATCCCGAACGCGGCAGGCTTATGATGGCTTTATGGATATTGATTATCGGTGCGAGTATAGGTGCTCCTGTTTTCACTCTAAATCGCTCATCTATATTCTTATGGATCATCCTTGTCATTGTTTTCGGAGTCCTGTCGAAAAGACGGACGTCGGATATGTTCAACTCAAACTCGCAAGGATGCCTCTAATGGATGAGAGCCTCAACAAAGTTGATGCCTTAGCCCAATATGGCAGCTTATGATTCAGAAGCGACAAGAAACTATATTGATGGTTCCCCACACATCAAGCATGCCACGCTACGAAAAGTATTATGAGCAATATAGAGAATCGTTATGAATTCATCTATACTAAGGGTCTCCCCATAGTCAAGACAAAAAAACGGGTTGTATATGATGCATGGTGTTAGCCTGCACGGGTTTTTGGTTTAAGCTCTCCTTGACATAAAACTCGTAGCTTCCCACGGGCTTACGCCCGTGGCACTTTGAAGATGTATTAATCAATTTTATCTTTGGCATTCACCCACGGGCTCACGCCCGTGGTCCTCTGCAAAGTATTGATAGGGGGTTCAATACCCTTTAGTAAGCCCGTTAATTGGAGTCTTATGGGCATCCCTCTATTTATGAGTCTTAAAATGCTTGAAAGGAATAGCAAATGAAGAAATTTATGATTACAGGATTCTCTGGTTTCGTCAGTCGTCATTTCTTAGAATATCTTGAAAATCATCACGTCGAATCTTTAGTTAAAGGTTTAGATATTAGTTATCCTGAATTTGAACAAGGAAACTTCAGGTCTGTAAAATTTGAATTCGAGAGGCTTGACCTTCTCGATAAAGAAAAAGTTGAAAATATTCTTTATGAATTCCAGCCAGATTATATATTACATCTTGCATCATACAGCAGCGTCGCATTTAGTTGGGAAGCACCTATAATAAGTTTTCAAAATAATACAAATATCTATTTGAATTTATTGGAGGGAGTGCGCAAATTTAATTTGCCTGTACGTATCTTATCAATCGGTTCATCAGAAGAGTATGGAAATATTGAGAAGAAAGATTTACCGGTTACAGAGGAACATTCGTTAAAACCAGGCAGCCCTTATGCGGTAGCCCGAGTAGCTCAGGAACTCTTATCGCAAATCTACACAAATGGTTATGGTTTAGATATTGTAATGACAAGATCTTTTAATCATATTGGACCCTTTCAAAAAGATATTTTCGTAGTGCCGTCTTTTGTTAAGCAGTTGGTTGAAATTAAGAAAAAGAAAGGTAGTGGAAAATTAGTTGCAGGAGACCTCGAAATTGTTAGAGATTTCACAGATGTAAGAGATGCTGTATCAGCATACTACTTATTATTAACTCAAGGCAAAAAGGGAGAGATATATAATGTTTGCAGCGGTAAAGGATTCTCTTTAAAACAGATAATAGATAAAATTTGTAATATATTGAATATCGATATAAATATTCATTTGGATTCCAGGCTGCTTCGCCCAAATGAGAATAGAATTATTATTGGATCAAGCGAAAAACTAAAAACAAATTATGCTTGGGAACTGAAATATACAATCGAAAATAGTTTAGATGATATGATTAGGTACTGGCAATCGCAGAATTAATTATAGGGATCAAGTTCATATAAGGAGTTAGCAATTATGCATATTGGATTAAATCTTCCGCACGCGCATCCCGGGATTGGTGGCGTATGAAACTATATTCGTATTCAAAAGGACGTATGAATAATTTTATTAGATTTATTTCACGTATTATATTCGGAAGATTGCTTCCACGATTAGCTTATCCCGTTATTCGTGGGCCGTTACAGGGGGCTAGATTTATACTTGGGGCGGGCGCGGGGAAAGGTGGTGGGGCATCAGTTTATTTCGCCATGGTTGAACCTGAGCAAACATCGGCTTTTGTGAATACGTTGAAGAATGGGATGATATTTTTTGATATTGGGGCCAATGTGGGATATTACACAATTCTTGGGGCACGATTAGTTGGTTCACAAGGAAAAGTTTTTGCTTTTGAGCCTTTGATACAAAATTTGTATCACCTATACCGGCATACCTTATTAAATAAGACGAATAATGTAACTATTGTATCGGCTGCCTGTTCGGATACTTTGTCACTTGCGATTTTCTCTGCTGGGGAAAATTCTGCGACGGGGCATCTTGGTGAAGAAAATGACACAGACAATAAATTTCCAGTTTTGACTATATCGATTGATGAAGTAGTTCAGCGGTTGCATGTTTTTCCATCTGTAATCAAGATAGATGTGGAAGGGGCCGAATTATCCGTATTGAAAGGTGCAAAAGGTACTCTACGCAAAGAAAAACCCAAGATTTTTCTTTCAACTCATTCAGACGTTCTTAGAAAAACTTGCTTGGAATATTTGAGAGAATACGGTTATGCTTATGAAGTGCTGAGTCAAGACAAACTGAATCCGTCAGAATTTTTAGCGGTATATGCCGGAGAATAATACAACCCGATGCGTTAGCGCAAATTAAGTTCGTATAAGGATTTAACAATTATGCATATTGGATTAAATCTTCTGCACGCGCATCCCGGGATCGGTGGTGGATGGAATTACATAAAAAGTTTAGTAAATTCACTACAAAGTTATAAAAATGATAATACATATACGGCGTATTGTACAAGCGTAAGTAAATGCCTATTTTATGATCAAGCTGATATAAATCTAATTTGCACGGGGGTTAATAGTTTAAATAGAATTTCCAGGATATTTTACGAGAATACATTTCTTCAATGGAGAGCAAAGATTGATAATATCGATGTAATGCATTGGTTTGCAAATACGCGGGCGATTTACAGTACAAAGCCATCAGTGGTAACGATATATGATTTACTCGCATTTCATAGCCATAAAGCTCATCCTTTATTTAATCGTTTGTATTTGCGGTTAATGGTGCCTCAAAGTTTACGCAATGCAAATGTGATTGCTCCAATGTCAGAAACAACTATGCTTGATATTAAGAATACGTTTAACATTAGTTTAAAAAAAATGATTGTTATTCCAACTATTATAGATGATGTATTTATGCCTGTTGCGTACGAAAACATATTGAAATTTCGTGATAAATATGAATTACCTGATAAATACTGGCTCTATGTGGCTCACTATTATCCTCATAAAAATCATGACAGGCTATTTAAGGCCGTTGCACTTCTTAAAGCAAAAAAAAATACATCATGGCCGCTAGTTTTATGTGGTTCGAAAAATGGCGCCGAAAAATTGATTGCAGAAACATTGCGGTCTGTCGGAATTGAAAATGATGTTATTTGGCTGCCCCGGATAGAAGATAAGGATATGCCAACTTTATATTCTGCAGCATCAGCTTTAGTGTTTCCTTCCCTATTTGAAGGAGGCGGAATTCCAGTCATGGAAGCTATGGCGTGTGGTTGTCCCGTGGTTGCTTCTGATTTGCCAACGACAAGTGAGTTTGCGGCTGATGCTGCTCTCTGCTTTAACGGTGAGGATATCGATGATATCGCGCATGCGATGCTGAGGTTTGAAGAAGACAAAAAAATATTGGAATATTATAAAATGCGCGGTTTAGAAAAAGCTAAAAAATATCGTAAAGAAATAATAATTCCAATATTGTTAGATGTCTACAAGAAGGCAGCGTCTTATTAACCTAACGGATATTGTGGTGCAGCGTTATGTTTACAGATAAAATATTACTCATAACCGGTGGTACGGGAACATTCGGTAATGCTGTACTGCGACGTTTCTTGGAAACCGATATCGCGGAAATCCGCATTTTTTCCCGCGATGAGAAAAAACAGGAAGAGATGCGCAATGCCCTGCGGAATCCGAAGGTGAAGTTCTACCTGGGGAATGTCCGGGATTATGACAGCATCCTGTCTGCCATGCGGGGTGTGGACATGGTGTTCCACGCGGCAGCCCTCAAGCAGGTGCCGTCTTGTGAATTCTTCCCCCTTGAGGCGATTCGGACAAACGCCATTGGTGCGGAAACCGTCATGAAGACGGCCTTGGCCTGCAACGTCAAGAACATGATCGTGCTCAGCACCGACAAGGCCGTGTATCCCATCAATGCAATGGGGATGTCAAAGGCGCTGATGGAAAAGCTCATGATCGCCAAGGCACGCGACCACGGGGATGCGGTAACGATCTTCTGCGGCACCCGTTATGGCAATGTCATGGGGTCTCGGGGGTCCGTCATTCCCCTTTTCATCAGCCAGATCCTGGCGGGCGAGCCATTGACGATCACCGATCCGAACATGACCCGCTTCATGATGTCCATTGATGATGCGGTGGACCTCGTTGTGTATGCTTTTAAAAATGGCAATCCGGGCGATGTTTTTGTCCAGAAGGCCCCGGCTGCAACCATTGAAACGCTGGCCAGGGCGTTGAAGAAGTTGTTCAAGGGCGAAAATGAAATCCGCATCATAGGCACCCGGCATGGCGAAAAGCTTTATGAAACGCTGCTGACTCGGGAAGAAATGGCCCGCGCGGAAAACATGGGCGATTACTACCGGATTCCGGCAGATACGCGGGATCTCAACTATGCCGTCTATTTCACTGAAGGAGAGACAAAGGTCTCCTGCTATGAGGATTATAATTCACATAACACGCAGCGACTCGATGAAGACGCACTGATTGAATTATTACTTAAACTTGATTTTGTGAAAGAGGCCCTCGAAACAGGGAAGATCATCATTTGAACAGGGACAGGTTTATGAGCCCGATGGTCGAGAGTCGGTAAGGCGGAACGGAAGAAGACGAGAAGGTTAGAAGACGCGCCGGTTGAATCTCCTGCGGGCCCCTCCTTACGAGGTAGTTCAATTGGCGGGATGGGCGGATGGATGAATCCGGGCAGAAATGATTAGAGGCGATATTCTCACCGGGGAAACACAGGATTGTTGAAATAGATAGTATGAATATTTCTGAGATGCTTATCATGCCTGAAGGAAAGACGCTGGAATTTAAGCGCGATATTTCCTCACTCAAGCCAATCTTTAAAACCCTGGTAGCCTTTGCCAACACAGCAGGAGGCATTCTTATTATTGGGCGCGAAAATGACGGAACTGTCCAGGGCGTTCCGGAAGTGCTTCAGGTAGAGGAACGCTTGGCCAATGCTATTGCCGACAGTATTCGTCCTGCGATGATGCCTGAAATTGAAATATATTGCCATAATGATAAAACGCTGTTGATACTGCGTGTTTTTCACTGGAAAGGCCCCTTTTACTTAAAGGCCGATGGCCCGGAGAAGGGAGTGTACGTTCGCCTCGGTTCTACCAATCGTCAGGCTGGCCCTGAAATACTGGCTGAATTGCAACGTTCGATGCAAAACCGGTCCTTTGACCAGATGCCTTGTCCCGATCTCTCGATAGAAGCTTTGGATATCGAAAAAGTACAGCGTGTCTTTGATGTTACAGGTCAGCAAATCGATGAAAAAAAGCTGGAGTCTCTGGAACTGCTTGTCCCGCACGCCGGTGGTCTTTCGGTGTCTAATGGCGGGCTGATTTTGTTTGGCTTGGATGATGTGAGGCAACGCTATTTTCCTGATGCAAGAGTGAGTTGTGCCCGTTTTCAGGGAACGGATAAATCGGAATTTATTGATCGTATAGACATTGCTGGCAGTGTGCTGAATGCCATTGATGAGGTGCCGCGTTTTATCCGTCGTAACACACGACTGGCTGCAAAAATTGAAAAGATGCACCGGTTGGATATCCCTGAATATCCAGAGTTGGCAATTCGTGAAATTCTGGTTAACGCCATCGGGCATGCGGATTATTCGTTGCGCGGTATGCGTATTCTGGTGGGGATTTATGCAGACCGGATGGAGGTGCAGAATCCCGGTATGCTTCCTTTCGGCATGACAATGGAATATCTTAAGGCCGGTGTGAGCAAGATTCGCAATCGTGTTATCGCGCGTGTCTTCAGGGAAATGGGGTTGATGGAGGAATGGGGAAGTGGGTATAAACGCGTCATCCACGCATGTCAGTCCGGCGGGTATCCGGAACCTGATTGGGAGGAGCTTGGCACGGCTTTCCGGGTGATATTTCATCCGCACCCCGCAGCGCTCGAACAGTCATGTGCTGATGTCCCCGTAAATGTCCCCGTAAATGTCCCCGTAAATGATCGGCAGAGATGGTTCCTGGAGCAACTCGCAGTGGGCAAGCAGAGTAGAATATCAGACCTGGCCACCTATGGAAGCATTTCTGAGAAGACCGCAAAACGGGATATTGCCGATCTAAAAAGGAAAGGCTTGATCGAGTTTGTCGGCGCGCCGAAGAATGGTTTTTACCGTATCGTGGGGGAATGGGGACGAGAGTACCAACAACGTTAGAATGTAGGGAATAGGTAGGCTTTCATGATACGCAACGACTCGATGAAGACGCACTGATTGAATTATTGCTCAAGCTTGATTTTGTGAAAGAGACCCTCGAAACAGGGAAGATCATCATTTAAAGGCGGAATATGATCGTTTTAGTCACAGGGGCAAGGGGCTTTATTGGAAAGAATCTGGTTGTCACCCTGAGGCAGCTGGACGGAATTGATGTCATCGAATATGATACAGGTTCGCTGACACGGGAAGAGCTTGCCAGGGCGGAAGATCGCGACGATTATTACAGGATCACACCGGATGATCGGGATCTGAACTATAACAAATATTTTACCGAAGGTGCGGAACAGATATCGTTAATGGAGGATTATAATTCCCATAACACGCGCCGGCTTACAATCGACGGGATTAAAGAGAAATTGCTGAAATTAGATTATATTCAACAACAGCTTCATGGGGAGTAGAATGAATAAGGCAGCCCGCATATTGGTCATAGGGGGTGGAGGCTCACTGGGGCATAAGCTTTGGCAGTTTCTGCCGACGAAGTTTCCCGATACCTACGTCTCCATAAGAAAACCCAAAGCCTACTATGAAAATTGCGGTCTTTTTGACGGGCCAAATGTCGTGAGTGGTCTTGATCTCCGGGACTTTGGCCAGCTTAAAGTTGTTCTGAAAGAAATATGCCCGTCAGTGATAGTAAACTGCGCAGGCGTGACGCTCCGTAGCCGGGAGGCAAATGACAAGAAATCCAATATCGCCGTCAATGCTCTGCTCCCGCACGAGCTCGCGGAGTGGGGCGCTAAAAACCGCGCACGCATTATTCATTTCAGCACGGTCTGCGTTTTTGACGGCAGGCTGGGAAATTACGACGAGAACAGCCCTCCTGACGCGCGGGATCTTTATGGAATAACAAAGATGCTCGGTGACGTACAGACTCCCCGTGCCCTGACTCTAAGGTCTTCTTTCATAGGCCGGGAGATCTTCGGCGGCACGGAACTCCTGGAATGGTTTTTAGCCCAGAACGGCAAACGCGTTCATGGTTTTCGCAAAGTGCTATTCACAGGCCTTACCACGAACCGCCTTGCCGAGCTGGTGGGCGACCTGATAGAGAAATTCCCGAGATTGAACGGACTTTACCACGTTTCCAGCGAAACGGTTTCCAAATACGAGCTTCTTAACCTGATGAAAGAGGCCTATAAAATAGACGTTGAGATAGAACCGGATGACAAATTTGAATGCAGACGCAATCTGAACGGTAATAAGTTTATAGCAGCCACCGGATTTAAGTTTTCATCATGGCGGCAGATGATGCTTGATATGGCTGCCGACCAAACACCCTACGACCAATGGAAGAATGACAAACGCCTTCAGAAAGACGGCGAACAGCTAAAACAATAGAATCAATTGGACATAAGGAGCACAGAGATGTCTTTAAAAGTGATGACTATAGTCGGTACTCGGCCGGAGATAATAAAGCTGAGTCGTGTAATGTACGAGTTGGAAAAGCACCTCAATCACGTGCTGGTGCATACGGGACAGAATTGCGACTACGAACTCAATGAGATATTTTTCAAGGAGATGGAGATCCGCAAGCCGGACCATTTCCTTAATTCAGTGGGAGACACACTGGCCCAGACTATCGGCAATATAATAGCGAAGGCCGACGAAGTTATGGAAAAAGAAACACCCGACGCTGTTTTACTTTACGGCGATACCAACAGTTGTCTATCCGTCATCCCCGCTAAACGGCGCAAGATACCAATTTTCCACATGGAAGCGGGAAACAGATGCTTTGATCTAAGGGTTCCGGAAGAGATTAACCGAAAGATTGTTGACCATATCAGCGATATAAATATTACCAATACAGAACACGCCCGCCGTTACCTTTTAGCAGAAGGTATAAAGCCTGAAACGGTTATTAAAAGCGGTTCTCCCATGAAGGAGGTGCTGGCGCATTACATGCCTCAGATTGACGCGTCCCATGCGTTGGAAAAACTCAACGTGAATAAGGGGGAATACTTTGTTGTCAGCGCACATCGTGAAGAGAACGTGGACAGCAAGGAAAATTTTGTCGACCTCCTCGCTTCCCTGAATGCCATTGCGGCGAAATATGACCGCCCCATAATCTTCTCCACCCACCCCCGCACAAGGAAACGACTGGAGGATCATGGTTCTGACGGACTTGACCCGCGTATTCACTTTCTAAAGCCGCTCGGATTCTTCGATTATGTGAAAATGCAGATGCATGCCTTTTGTGTTGTTTCCGATAGCGGCACCATTACAGAAGAATCTTCCATTTTAAGCTTCCCTGCTGTGACGATTCGCCAGGCCCATGAAAGGCCGGAAGGGATGGATGAAGGCACCCTGATTATGTGCGGTCTGAAGGCGGAGAGGGTTTTGGAATCGATTGATGTTGTCACTGCCCACTACGCCAACACAAACCGGCCGTTCAATATAGTTTCTGACTATGATACGGAAAATGTATCCCAGAAAGTGCTCCGCATTATTTTGAGCTATACCGATTATGTGAATCGGACAGTCTGGTATAAACAATAAATGCGTATTCTGTTTCTGACACAATGGTTTCAGCCGGAACCTCTTTTCAAGGGTTTGCCTTTTGCCAGAGCGCTGGCAGACAGAGGACACGATGTGGAAGTTTTTACGGGCTTTCCCAATTACCCCGGCGGCAACGTCTATCGGGGATACCGTGTCCGCCTGTTTCAGCGGGAGACGATGGATGGCATCCGGGTGAATCGGGTTGCCCTCTACCCAAGTCACAACAAATCGGCCTTCCGGAGGATTCTCAATTATCTAAGTTTTGCCCTTTCTTCGTTTCTTCTTGCTTCCTGGATCATCCGGCGGCCCGATGTGATTTATGTTTACAATCTGGTGACTCTGGGTCCTGCGGCATTTCTCCTTCGTTTAATTTTTCGTTCGAAAGTAATCGTTGACGTTACAGATTTATGGCCGGAGTCCGTCATGAACTCCGGTATGGTGAGAAATCGGCAAATGATTGATTTTCTCAATAAATTTTGCGATCAGGTTTATCAAAGCGCAGATCGACTGATTGTAGTTTCTCCGGGTGTCAAGAAAGTTCTCATTGCCAGGGGTGTGACACCGGAAAACATTGATGTGATCTATAATTGGTGCGATGAAAACAGCATGAAGATATACGATGATGAATCTGATTCGCCTGCCCTATATGGACTAACGGATAAATTCAATATCATATTTGCGGGTACGATGGGCACTGTCCAAGCTCTGGATTCCGTTCTTGCTTGTGCGGCGATTTGCCAAAATGGTTTACCCGATATCCAATTCATTTTTGTCGGTGGTGGCGTGGATCGAGACAGGCTGAAAAAGAAGGCCGAAGGAATGGGATTAATGAATGTTACGTTTTTACCCCCTCAACCTATCGAGGCAATGGGCCCGATTTTTGCGATGGCCGATGCCTTGCTTGTCCACCTAAAAGACGATCCCCTTTTTCGTATCACCATCCCCTCAAAAACACAGGCCTATCTCTATACGGGAAAACCCATTATCATGGCCATGCGCGGGGATGCAGCGGACCTCGTCCGGGAGGCTGGAGCGGGTGTCTTGTGCGCGCCAGAGGATCCACAAGAAATGATGAATGCAATCAAGACTCTATACCAAATGCCGGAGATCGAACGGCGAAAGATGGGCGAAGCCGGCCATCGCTATTACATGGGACACTTGTCATTTAATCAGGGCGTAAACCAATTTGAGCAGATAATGATGTCGCTTTCAAGAGAAGCGAGTTAAATCGCAATGTTGACAATCAAACGGGCCTTCGATCTTATTCTAACGATTCCGGCACTCATCATCTTGTTGCCATTTCTTGTCATCATTGCCGTATTGATTAAGATTCAGTTGGAATCATCAGTATTCTTTCGTCAGAAAAGACCCGGATGGCATGGCAAGCCCCTCTGGTTGTTAAAATTCCGCACCATGACCGACAGCCATGACGCCAACGGCGCCCTACTTCCGGATGGGGAGCGACTGACCCGACTTGGACGGTTTTTACGGAAGGCAAGTCTCGATGAGTTACCGGAATTGCTGAATGTGATCAAAGGTGATATGAGTCTGGTTGGTCCCAGACCCTTATTGATGCAATATCTGGATCGTTATACGCCGGAACAGGCCAGGCGTCATAACGTAAAGCCAGGTATTACCGGGTGGGCACAGGTGAATGGCCGTAACGCAATCAGTTGGGAGGAAAAGTTCAAATTGGATGTCTGGTATGTAGACAACCAATCCTTTTGGCTGGATATAAAGATTATAGTCTTAACAATTTGGAAAATTTTGAACCAGGAAAACATTAATCAGCCCGGGCAAGCAACAGCAGAGGAATTCAGGGGTAATCCTGAGTAAATGGGGATGAATATACAAATACAAAAAATTGCAATTTACGGTGCAGGCGGGTTTGGCAGAGAGATCGCCTGGCTTGCCGAATCATGTAGGAACCAATCCTGCGAGGTGGTTTGTTTTATTGATGATAGTCCTGCACAACAAGGTAAAGCAGTAAATGACATCCCTGTCATGAGTCTGGAAGAAGCTTCACAGTTGATGCCAACAGCAAAAGTAGTCAGCGCGATTGGCTCTCCTGGTGTCCGTAAGGTTCTAATGGAAAAAGTTAAACAGGCGGGTTTTGAATTCGGGATCTTAATTCATTCCCGAACTGAAATGTCCCGTTGGATTAAAATCGGTAAGGGTACCATTATATGTGCCGGTTGTATTCTTACCACTAACATAACATTGGGAAAACACGTCCAGATTAATCTGGATTGCACAATCGGACACGACGTGATAATGGAGGACTACGCTACCTTAGCGTCCGGTGTTCATGTATCGGGTTGTGTTCATCTGGGTAAACGGGTTTATGTTGGTACGGGTGCAGTAATCATCAATGGTACCCAAGATAAACCCATTATTATCGGCGACGATGCAATAATCGGTGCTGGCGCCTGTGTAATTAAATCTATCCCGCCAGGTACTACCTGCGAGGGGAGTGCCTGCAAAACCCCTTTGGTAAAACTGACATTATCTGATAGATTTGCAAACTGGCAATATCCAGAGATTGAAGAGGGGAAGCTCACAAAGTACAACTGGCTGGTGCAACATAAGAGCAATTTGAAGCTGGGTTATAAAACCGATATTGGAGCGTTTGTATATATAAATGCCAAAAATATTGTAGTTATTGAAGATTACGTGCAGGTAGGATCTCACTGTTCAATCTATTCCATATCAACAATAGACAATAAAGAAGGAAAAGTGGTTTTGAAGGAAAACTGTAAAATAGGGAGTCATAGTCTTATTATGCCGGGTGTAACGATTGGAGAAAATTCTATTGTCGGCGCTTTCAGTTTCGTTAATCGAGATATCCCTGACAATGTTATCGCCATGGGAATACCGGCAAAGGTTATTAGAAGAATTATATAATCATGAATAAGAAAATAATCCCGAATAAAGATACCCGTTCTGTTCCGTCTTCTCCATGGCCATGTTTTGATCAAGATGAGATTGAAGCAGCAGTGGCAGTGTTAAGATCAGGAAAGGTCAATTATTGGACCGGTGAGGAAGGGCGGTTATTTGAAAAGGAATTTGCTAAATTCATAGATGTCGAACATGCAGTGGCCTTGATGAACGGTACGGTAGCTCTGGAAGCGATCCTTTATGCCTTTGAAATAACTTCAGGCGATGAAGTCATTGTTACTCCAAGGTCTTTTATTGCTTCTGTAAGCTGTGCTGCTCTCCGGGGCGCAAAGCCTGTATTCGTAGATGTGGATGTCAACAGCCAGAACATTACTGCCGAAAACATTGAAAAGGCGATAACACCAAAGACAAAAGCCATCATTGCCGTTCATCTTGCCGGGTGGCCATGCGATATGGATGCTATTAAGACATTGGCAGATAGATACAATCTTCGTATAATTGAGGATTGTGCTCAGGCCCACGGGGCACAATATAAAGGTAAGATGGTCGGTTCTTTCGGCGATGCGGCAGCCTTTTCATTCTGCCAGGATAAAATCATGACCACGGGCGGTGAAGGTGGTATGGTTACCACAAACAACAGAAAAATTTGGGAAAAGATCTGGTCTTACAAAGATCATGGTAAAAGCTACGATGCAGTCCATAATTGCAACCACCAGCCTGGTTTTTACTGGCTCCATAACAGCTTCGGAACAAACTTGCGAATGACGGAGCTGCAGTCAGCCATCGGACGCATACAGTTGCGCAAACTTCCCCATTGGCTTAAAATAAGAAGACGAAATGCTCAGCTCTTGACAGAAGGATTCTCAAAAATTACTGCCCTCAGGGTAACAAAACCGCGCGAAGATGTTAACCACGCATATTACAAATACTATGTCTTCGTACGCCCGGAGATCTTAAAAACAGATTGGAATCTGGACCGTATCATGAATGCCATTATTACCAATGGTATCCCCTGCTTCAGCGGTAGTTGCAGTGAGATATACCTGGAAAAAGCTTTTGATCAACCAGGGTTGCGACCACCAGAAAGATTACCGGTAGCAAAAGAGCTGGGAGAAACAAGCTTGATGTTTTTAGTCCATCCGACATTGACCGAAGAAGATATGCATAACGTCACTGAAGTAGTAAAGGATGTTTTTGCCATAGCAACAAAGTCCACCTCGCAGTAGCGATCAAGCTTACAAGCTAACCAACTGACAAGTTTGCGTACCGACAAGGTTGCTACGCTGGACCACACTTTCATATTATTCTTCTCTATAAGATGATAAATTGTGGTAGCCCTGCCCCTTAAATTAAGGAATCTTAAAGAAGAGATTTATGGAGGAGAAGTCAATGAAATTTTTTAACTTTGAGATAGTTATCGAAGCTTCAGGTACCTGCCTTTGATGATCTTTTTATCCAGAGATTATATGCAACCTGCCTTTCATACATTGATGGTTCTAATTTCGCCTACAGTCTTGATCTGAAGTCAGACAATCGCGGTTGCCTGGCGGAGTTTCTAAAGTCGCCTTCCTTCGGCCAGATTTTCATTTTCCGGACAAATCCAGGTATCATGCACGGCAAAGGAGAAGATGAACGTGAAATTCATCGGAGCGGTCGGCGGGGTTTAGCCTGGCACTAATTTTTGTTCTTGACAGAGACGTTTCTTGATTATATGATCATATCAAATTATCAAGAATGGGGTCCATTATGCTTCAGATTACAGCCACTGAACTGGCCCGGAAATTCAAGCAGATGATGAATCTGGTCGAATTTCAGGGAGAAGAATTGATCATTATCCGCAATAACCATCAGGTGGCCAGGATCATACCGGGGCCGGCAACAATGACGGCTCTCGAAGCCATGTCGGATCTTTACCGGACCTTACCTGAGGATGCGGGGGAGACATGGATGAAAGACAGCCGGGAAGGCGCTACGACCGATCTCTCCGAGGTGCGTGATCCTTGGGCTTCCTGATCGATACCTGTATTTGGGTGGCCGTCGAGCGGGGCGCTTTAGCCCCGTCAGACGTCGCGCTATTCACCGGTACGGAGGCCGTTTACATTTCACCCGTCACTATTGCAGAGTTGAAATTCGGCGCCGAGAACACGTCCAACCTGAACATCCGCCAGAAGCGTCAGGCGGCCATTTACCGGCTGAAACGAAAGCCCATTCTGCGCATCGATGAGACCACCGGAGAAATTTTCGGCAGCCTGGCCGCCCAGATGAAGGCATTTGGACTCCAGCATCGACACCGGGTGCAGGATTTGTGGCTCGCCAGTCAGGCGATACAGCACGGTTTGACCTTACTCACCTATAATGGGAAAGATTTCATGGATATTCCGGGATTATCTCTACGTGTTCTATAAGGGGATAACAGAGGCCCTGGCAGTGAGCGTGTCAGACTTGAGATTTTCCAGGTAAAACAAAAAATGACGAGGAGATCGTTCGGGAATTACTTAACTGCTAAATTAATATGTGTGTATTTTTCTCTTGCATAATTTGCAACATGGCTGCATATTATCTGCATGTGGATCACAAGACATTCTGAAAATTTACTCCACCGCATGGTAGAACAGTTCCCGGCCGTGATTATAACGGGCGCACGGCAGACAGGGAAGACCTCGATCCTGCGGCGGATGTATCCGGAGGCTTCTTTCCTCAGCCTCGATCTTCCGGCCAATGCCGAAGCGGCCCTTACCGCGCCGGAACAACTGCTGGAGCAATACCCGGAACCGGTGATCATCGACGAAATCCAATACGCTCCTTCTTTGCTGCGGCATCTCAAGTACCGGATAGACCGGAATCGGTCCCCGGGGCAGTATTTCCTCACGGGATCCCAGGTGTTTCAGCTCATGCAGGGTGTTTCGGAGAGCCTCGCCGGCCGGTGCGCGGTTTTGAGCCTGCACACCCTTTCCAGGGCGGAATTGCTGGATGCCGGCTGGACGATTGAAGAAACGTCCTATATCTTCCTGGGGGGATATCCGGAGCTGCACGTGGGGGCCGAGGCGGCGTTATGGTTTCCTGCCTATGTGGCAACCTATCTGGAACGGGATGTGCGCAACATTTTGCGGGTTGTGGAACTAAGGGATTTTAATCGGTTCATCCGTGCCTGTGCCCTCCGGACATCGCAGGTCCTCAATTATTCCGACATCGCCAGGGATGTCGGGATCGCACCCAACACCGCCCGTAAATGGCTCAACCTTCTGCAGACATCGGCCGTTGTCGCCCTGATCGAGCCGTATTGGGGAAATCGAACAAAGCGGTTGATCAAGGCGCCAAAGCTGGTTTTCCTGGACACCGGGCTGGCGGCATTTCTGGCCGGATTTCGTTCTGAGGAGGCGTTGTTTGCCTCCTCTCTGGCAGGCGCTTTCTGGGAGTCTCATGTTTTCGGACAAATCGTCAAGCAGAGCGCATCAGAGGGGAACGACTCAGTGGTGCACTATTGGCGCACCGCCAACGGCGCGGAAGTCGATCTGGTCATCGAGCAGGCGGGAGGTATGGCCCTGGCCATCGAGTGCAAATGGAAAGAGCACCCCAACATCACGGATGCGGCCGGCCTTCGGGCTCTGGAAGCGGTGGAGAAGGGCCGCATCAAGGAAAAATTCATCCTGTGCCGCACAAAGGTGACCTACAAGCTTGCTGATGGGACTTGGGTTATGAACATGAAGCAATTCTTCGAAAAGTCATGGATATAAATACATAAATAGGGAAAAATGGGGGTCAGGTCTTGAAATTTAGCGTTTTGCGGGGGGCAGCATAGGGTAAGGTCTTACCACAATTTTTCCCTTGCTTTTTATATCAGTTCAGGTATAAGATGCTCATGACAAATCCAGAAGAAAAGCCACTCGCATGGTTGGGTAGCAGCAAAAAAGACTTGATGGCCCTGCCGATGGGTATTCGCAAATTCTTTGGTCATGCCTTGGACTTTGCCCAACGAGGAGAGCGGCACGATGCAGCCAAAGTTCTTAAAGGATTCGGGGGCGCGGGCGTATTGGAGATCGCGGAGAAACTGTCAAAGGAGATGCGAGATGACTAAGCGCATAATTGATGGCATTGAAGTTGAGATTAGTTCCGGCAACGTCTTCGCCGACGTTGGCTTGCCCGATGCGGATAAACTGAAAATCAAATCGGGGCTCGTGATTGAGATCACCAAGGCGGTGCGCAATCTTGGCCTGTCGCAAGAGGAAGCTGGTCACCGTATGGGGTTGCCTCAACCCAAACTATCCGGTCTGCTCCGTGGCGATTTTTCCAACGTATCTGAACGGAAATTGATGGATTGCTTGAACCGGTTAGGCTACGACATTGAAATCAAGGTCAGGCCGGCAACTGCGCCGGTTGGACATCTGATGCTGGCCATTAATTAAAGCAGAAAGGAAAGGCTTTCATCATTGCCAAGGCAGGAAAGCCGCCGGTAAAAGTTTCGCCCCTATCTGAAGAAGAGCGAAAAGGCGGTGAAAAGCTGGGATTTATGGCGGGTGAGATTTCTGTTCCTGACGATTTTGATTCACTGGGGATGCCGGAGATTATGCTACTTTTCGAGAATGATATGATAGATTCAATTAAGGCGATGAAGAAGGTAATGTCTGAAGCAGTACGATGAAAGGAAGAAAGTGAACCAGGATTATCTGCCAGTTTCACATACAATTTTTGAAAAAATATTCCAAAGGAGCCGTCTGAAAAGAACACTGTTCTTTTTGGTCCTGGATGCAGTTATTTTTAGCCTGGCCCTTTATGTCTCCTTTTATCTCCGCTTTGAAGGGATTATTCCAAAGAGTTTCCTGGAAAAGTTTTTTATATATCTTCTCTTATTCGTGGGCATCAAGATCGTTATTTTCTACTTTTTTCAAATCTACCGGTTTAGCTGGTCCTATGTGGGAACCTACGAACTTGTAAAGATATTTAAGGTTCAGACTCTGGGTTCATTGATTATTTCCGCCATTGTCCTGTCTCTCGCCTATGACGAACAAGAACTCTTCCGTGGTTTTCCTCGCTCAATATTCTTGATAGATTATGCCCTCTCACTCCTTATGGCTGGAGGGTTGAGGATTTCCAAACGTGTTTATCTTCAGTCCAGAAAACGCCCTGTAACTGCGCAAAAGAGGACATTGATCATCGGGGCCGGGAATGCAGGTGAACAGATTGTGAGGGATATGAAGAGGACAAAAGAATCACCTTACCTGCCGGTTGCCTTTATAGATGACGATCCTGCAAAACAGAAGGTCTCCATACACGGCGTTGAGGTTGTCGGAAGAAGAGAGCATATCCTGAAAATTTCAAAGAAGTTTGATGTGGAGTTAGCCGTTATTGCTACGCCTTCAGCTCCTTCCAGAGAGATCAGGGATATTGTCTCTTACCTTCATAAAGCAGGGATAAATGAGATTCATATTATACCGGGCACCAGAGAGATTATGTCCAGAAATATAAGTATTCTGGATATCAAAAAGGTTGATCTGGAGGATCTGCTGGGGCGAGAACCTGTAAAGATTGAATACAGCCAGGTAGAGGCTGATCTAAAGGGTAAGAGAATTCTGATAACAGGGGCAGGAGGCTCCATCGGTTCGGAACTTGTCAGGCAGGTTTCTCAGTTTGACCCGCAAATGCTTATACTTTTAGACTTTGATGAAACAGCTCTTTTTGATATAAACAGGGAAATAAAAGATCTTCATCCGGATCTTTCTCTTCATTCCTTACTGGGAAACATTCTGGACAGGGATAAGATGGAATCTATTTTCAGTAATTTTGTTCCCCAAATAGTGTTTCATGCCGCAGCGTATAAACATGTTCCTATAATGGAGGATTTTCCCGATGAGGCTGTCAGGGTAAATATCATGGGGACAACTATCATGGCTGAACTTTCCCGCAAGAACGGGGCAGAGAAGTTTATCTTCATTTCTACAGACAAGGCGGTTAATCCAAGCAGTGTTATGGGTGCCAGCAAGAGAGTGGCCGAAATGGTGATAACGAACCTCAACCACGAAGAGTCCACTAAATTTTTAGCTGTCCGTTTTGGTAACGTCGTAGGAAGTCAGGGTAGTGTTATTCCTGTATTCCAGGAACAGATTAAAAGAGGTGGCCCGGTAACCGTCACTCATCCTGATATGAAGCGTTATTTCATGACCATTCCGGAGGCAGTTCTTTTAGTCTTGCAGGCCGGCACCATGGGACAGGGCGGAGAAGTCTTTGTACTGGATATGGGTGAACCGGTGAAGATATACGATGTAGCCTGTGAACTTATAAGGCTTTCAGGCCTTGAACCATATAAGGATATACCCATTGTTTTTAGTGGCATACGACCAGGGGAGAAACTTTACGAAGAACTTTTGACCGCGGAGGAAGGTGTTGAGTCTACCGCTCATCCCAAGATATTCAAGGCAAAAATAAAAGATTCCATATCTCGGGACATACTATTCAAAAAAATCGAAGCCTTAAAAAATTTTGCTCAACTCCAGGATAGTTCGGGAATCGTACAAACCATCCATGAGATTATTCCTAACTATAAAGGTTATTCTACACAGACAGATCACTATGGTGGTAAGTTGAGGATATTATGAAAAAAGCATTAATTACCGGGATAACCGGTCAGGACGGATCATACCTTGCTGAACTGCTGTTGGAAAAGGATTATTTAGTGTGGGGAATAATTCGTCGCAGTTCATCGTTTAATACGGACAGGCTTGATCATCTATACGAAGACCCCCATAAAAATCCGGGATTGAGGCTTATCTATGGTGACCTTACCGATGGAAGCAGTCTATCAACAATAATAAATGAGATTGCGCCCGATGAGGTTTATAATTTAGGTGCTCAGAGTCACGTGCGTGTGAGCTTTGACACACCGATATTTACGGCAAATACAGATGCTCTGGGGACACTCCGTCTTCTTGAGGTAATACGTCATAAGAACAAGGCAATAAAGTTCTATCAGGCATCAAGCAGTGAAATGTACGGTAAGGTTCAAGAAATACCACAAAATGAAAAAACACCGTTTTATCCGCGAAGTCCTTATGCGTGTGCGAAGGTTTTCAGTTTCTGGCAGACTATCAATTACAGGGAAGCTTATGGGATGTTTGCCTGTAATGGAATTTTGTTCAATCATGAATCGCCAAGACGTGGTGAAACATTTGTCACCAGAAAGATCTCTCGAGCAGCTACACGTATTAAGTGTGGTTTGCAGGATAAGCTTTTTCTTGGCAATCTGGATGCGAGGCGAGACTGGGGTTTTGCGGGTGACTATGTCGAGGCAATGTGGCTTATGATGCAGCAGGATGTTCCCGATGATTATGTTGTAGCGACAGGTGAGAGTCACTCCGTACGAGAGTTTCTTGATGAGATTTTTGGTTATCTTAATCTGGATTGGCATGATCATGTTGAGCTTGACCCGCGTTATCTCAGGCCTACTGAGGTAGATTTTATACAAGGTGATGCAAGTAAGGCAAAAAGAATTCTGAATTGGGAAGCAAGGGTGACATTTAAAGAGCTTGCTAAGATGATGACCGATGCAGATATGGTACTGGCTGAAAGAGAGAAGATTTTAAAAGAACACGGTAAGTAGAAGACAGAAGACACAAGACAGGAGACAGGAGACAGGAGACAGGAGACAGAAGACAGAAGACAGAAGACAGAAGACAGAAGACACAAGAGGAGTAAAAAGTAGAGCTGTAAGCATAGAGGGCAGAGACGATAAAAAAATGAGCGAATTTTTCAGGAGCAGGCGAATTGTAGTCACGGGAGGAGCGGGCTTTCTCGGAAGATATGTTACCGAAGGTCTGCAGAAACGAGACTGTCTGTTCATTGGTGTCCCAAAGAGTGAAGAGTACGATTTGGTGAAGCTGGAAGGCATTGTCCGGATGTACGAAGATATGAAACCGGATATCGTTATTCATCTTGCTGCTGTAGTCGGTGGGATTGGGGCAAATCGTGAACATCCTGGTGAGTTTTTTTACAAAAATTTGCTGATGGGGATTCAACTTATCGAGCAGGCAAGAATTCGTAATATCGAAAAGTTTGTGGCAATTGGTACCGTTTGCGCGTATCCAAAGTTTACGCCTGCACCCTTCAGCGAAGATGAACTCTGGAATGGATACCCGGAAGAGACCAATGCTCCATACGGCTTAGCTAAAAAGATGCTTCTTGTTCAATCACAGGCTTATCGACAGGAATATGGTTTAAATTCGATATTCCTGCTTCCCGTAACTCTTTATGGCCCCGGTGATAATTTCGACCCGGCACGCAGTCACGTGATACCTGCTCTTATAAAGAAGAGTGTAGACGCATTAGAAAGCGGAGCAGATTATATGGAGTGCTGGGGGACGGGTAAAGTATCACGTGAATTTATTTATGCGGCGGATGCGGCGGAAGGAATTTTGCTGGCAACAGAGCATTTCAACGGCTCTGAGGCGGTGAATATCGGAACTGGTTTTGAGATAACGATTAAAGAGCTGGCCGAAAGGATTGCAGGTTTAGTGGGATTTAATGGAGAGATTCGCTGGGATAGTTCCAAGCCGGATGGCCAGCCAAGGCGCCGATTGGATGTCACAAGGGCTAAGAAATATTTCGGTTTCGAGGCAAAAACACCGTTTGACGAGGGACTTAAAAAAACGATTCAGTGGTACATAGAAAATCATAAGCAATTGTAGAAAAGAATCTAAGTAAAAAATATCTCCTTTTTTCAACCTTTTGCAAAGGTGCCGCTCACGTATAAACCGGTTTAGTCTCATACGGTATGGGATCATCAACTCCAGCCAGATAGAATCCCCGAAGTCTCAGCGCACAACTGTCACAGCACCCGCACGCTTTTTCCTCATTCTTATAGCATGACCATGTCAGGTGGAATGGTGCACACAATTCCACCCCTTTTCTCACTATTTCGGACTTCTTCATATCAATAACGGGTGTGATAATCTCAATGTGGGTCTCCGGCTTTGTTCCCAGTTCAATCAGCCTGTTAAAGGCAGTATAATATTCTTTTCTGCAATCCGGATAGTGAGATGAGTCTTCCTCAACGGCGCCAATAAATATTTTCGTGGCGCCTATCACTTCGGCCCAACTCACTGCAATCGATATAATATTGGTATTTCGAAAGGGCACATACGATGCAGGAATCTCCCTGCACGCAAGATCTGCCTTTGAAACCTCAATATGTTCATCTGTAAGACTTGACCCGCCGATTTGTTTAAGGTGTTCCATATTGACCACTAAACGACGGGTAACTCCGTAGTACTCAGCAACGTCATGGAACGCTTTAAACTCTCGTTTCTCTGTTTTTTGCCCATAGTTCAGATGTAGAAATGCCGTATCGTATTCCAGATTTGCTATAGCTGCCGTCACACAGCTATCCATCCCTCCGCTGACCAGGACAACGGCAAGCTCTCTAATCACTTTTACCCCTGTTTCGCCTTGCTTTCTCATATTTTGCTTTGACTACAGACCTCATACCGCCCCGTGTACTAAACTCACCGACGACCTCCATACCGGCAGGGTCGCATGCAGCGACTAAATCATCCAGAATCTTGTTAACTACCGCCTCATAGAAAACACCAATGTTTCTATACTCAATAAAATAATACTTGAGCGATTTCAATTCGATGCATTTTTCAGCAGGGATGTAGTTGACAGTGATCGTCCCGAAATCCGGCAAGCCGGTTATTGGACAAACGGAGGTAAATTCCGCATTTGTGATGGTTATTGTGTACGGCCGGTGCGGATATTTATTCTCAAATGTCTCTATTCTGAAGACACCCTGTGTTTCGTCCCGACTGTTTTCTTCCACACGGCACCTACCTTTCATTTTTGCTTTTTTCATCTTATTCCGATTCTAAATCAAAATTATACACCCCTCATTTCCAGAGGCCAGATATATTTGTGCATTTGAAGGTTAAGCCGCAAATTCAGCCTGTCCTGCAATATCCACTCGGCTAACTGAACCGGTTTCAACTCACCGAACACAACAGACATCGATACGGGACATTTCTCATCCAGTGAATATTTGCCGATGATTTCTTTTGACCATTCATAGTCTTCCCGCGTCCCGATTACAAATTTTACTTCATCTTCAGGTGTAAGGTAGTCTATATTCCCCCAACAGTTCTTATTCACCATCTTGCTCGATGGACATTTCAAATCCATTATCCTTCTTACTCTTGAATCAACTTTGCTAATATCTAAACTGCCACCGGTCTCAAGCAAAACCTCATACCCTTCATTACAGAGCCGATCCATAAGTGCATAGACGCCTTCCTGGAGCAGAGGCTCACCTCCTGTTACCTCAATAAGTTTGCATTGATAACTCCTGACGACGTCAATAATTTCATCTGCAGTCATCTCGTTCCCTTCATAGAAAGCGTACTCGGTGTCACAATAACTACAGCGAAGATTACAGGATGTAAGTCTCACAAACACACATGGCAAGCCCACATAAGTGGATTCTCCTTGAATGCTGTGGAAAATTTCATTGATCGTCAGCTTTGTCATAAAACTTTTTCAGGTGCCCATTATCCACGGCATACTCGGGGGTCATACCTCTAACTTCTGTTCCTTAAACCATTTGTCTCTTTCACGATCTTTATCGACCTCTATCGCATGTTGCCCACCATCTACTTCAATTACCAGACCTCTTTCAAAACAAACAAAATCTACAATATATTTTCCAATGGGCTGTTGTCTCCTGAACTTAAGTCCTTCTAACTGTCTTGCTCTCAAATATCGCCATAATTTTTGCTCTGCGTCAGTCGACCTCTTTCTGAGATTTCTTGCTATAGTAACAGAGTTGTTGCTCAATATTTAATCACCCTCACCCTACCCCTCTCCCCTCCGAGGGAGAGGGAATCTTTCTGATTACAACACAGTTTCTCTAAAGGGAAGGGAATTTTGAAATAACCATTTGAAACGAGAAGGAACCCAAACTATAGATGACCCGTGACGTATTCGGCAGGTGGAAATGCAGAGTGGTATGTACTTTGGGTACAGGTCTCCCCTGCCCCCACTTATACTTTACCAGTTTAATGGGACAGTACTATCTCCGTCCCGATCCCCATGTCTGTAAAAATTTCCAGTAGAATGGAATGTTTTAAACGGCCATCAATAATATGGGCTTTCTTTACTCCTTTTCTCAAAGCTTTAAGACAGCACTTCACCTTGGGAAACATACCGCCCATTATAAGTCCTGCATCAATCATATTCTTTGCTTCCACGTCATTCATCGTATTTATCAATTGTCCTTCTTCATTCATGACCCCTTCCACATCGGTCAGCAGGAGAAGCTTTTCCGCTTTTAGGGCAGCAGCCACCTCACCGGCAACAATATCGGCATTGATGTTATACGTTTCACCATTCTCCCCCACACCGGTCGGGGCAATAACGGGGATAAAACCACTTTTCACCATTGTGTAAATCAAGTCTGTATTTATTTTCGTAACCCTGCCTACCAGGCCGACATCAATGATCTCAGACGGTGTATCCTTAACTTTCTCTTCGCTCAGGATATATTTTTCCGCACGTGTCAGATTGCCGTCCTTGCCGGACATCCCTACTGCCCTGCCGCCATGCCGATTGATGAGGCCCACAATTTCCTTGTTCACCGTCCCTGCGAGCACCATCTCTACAATGGCCATGGTCTCCTCATCAGTCACACGCATCCCCTGAACAAATTTAGAATCCTTGCCCAGTTTTTTTAAAATATTACCGATCTGGGGACCACCGCCATGAACCAGCACAGGGTTAATCCCGATGTATTTCATCATGACCACATCTTTGGCGAATATATTCTTCAATTCGTCATCCACCATGGCATGGCCACCGTACTTTATAACAATAGTCTTGTTGGCAAATCGCTGTATATATGGAAGGGCCTCCAGAAGGATATCGGCCCTTTCCATAGATTCCTTAACACTGCCCATTTATACCTCTTTACGATTGATGAGTTATTATTGTAACTGCCCGGGAGTCAGATTGTCGGTTGTCTTTTCATTCTGTATTCTGTCTCCTGACTCCTGCCTCCTGTCTCCTGTCTCCTGTCTCCTGTCTCCTAATCATTTACTATTTCTTCTGTAAGTCGCCTACGCCTATAAATGGTACTGCCCCAGCACCTGTAACCTGCGGGAGAATTCCGTTCCATTTGTTTATAGCCATGATATTGGCTTCTACCTTTCTAAGCTCTATAAGGTCTAATGAAATATTTGCCTTCTGTAACCTCAAGGACTCTGCCTCTGCCCTGGCTGCTGTAATCTTCTGTTCTGCCTCTATCTTTATCCTCTCCAGGTCCCGCTGTGCCTTCATCGCAAGCTGTTCTGCCGTCTGCTTTGACTCAATGGCCTCCATAAATATTTTGGAGAAGCTGAAACCGACGATAGAGAATGCATCAACTGCTATGTTGTGGGTCAAGAGCCTTTCCGTAAGGGTTGATTTCATTGCGTCGCTTACCGCCGACCTCTTTGTGATAAGCTCTTCTGCAGTGTACCTGGCGGTAACAGCCTTTACCACCTCCTGCACCGCAGGGTCTATGATTCGCTCTTTAAACTCTATGCCAATGCTCTGATAGACAATATTTGCCTTACTAGGAACTATGTGATAGTTAATCGCAACAGTAGAGCTTACATCCTGAAGGTTGGATGATGCAGCAGCTGCATCAGTCGTTGCCTTCTGAACCTTGACATCCATCAGAACAATTTGCTGCATTACAGGTATCCTCAGGTGCAGTCCTTCTCCCAGCACATCTTTCTGAACAGCACCAAAATTAAGAAGGATACCTCTTTCACCCGGACCGATCTGAACCCATGGCCTAAAAAACACGAAAACCACCAGAATTACTCCTATAATTATTATAAGCTTTTTAGCTCCCCCTTTCTTCATTGCAGACTGCACTGCCTCCTTAGCCCTGTGAATATCTCTTTCATCCATTATTAAACTACCTCCCCTTTAATTTAGAGGCTGCTAAGCAACCCCGGTGTTTGGCCCTCTCAGTCTTAAGTCATGAATCGGATGTCAAGAAACGAGACGTATGACTGATTTTGTATAGGGCTTACAGGATGTACCTGCTTAAGTCTTCATCTTCAACAATATCTTCCAGTCTTTCCCTCACATAATCAGCGTCAATGACCACTTCTCCTTTTTCCATCTCCGGAGCATCAAAGGAGATTTCTTCCAGCAGGGTCTCCATAATAGTATAAAGCCTCCTGGCCCCGATATTTTCTGTCTTTTCATTGACCACTACCGCCACTTCTCCAATTTCAGCAATTGCATCGTCCTTGAAAACCAGATCAACCCCTTCCGTTGCCATCATCTCTATATACTGTTTAATAAGGGCATTATGTGGTTCCGTGAGAATTCTTATAAATTCTTCTTTCCCAAGGGAATCCAACTCCACCCTGATGGGGAAACGCCCCTGAAGCTCAGGAATGAGATCGGACGGTTTTGAAGCGCTGAATGCGCCGGCAGCGATAAAGAGAATATGATCCGTCCTGACCATACCGTATCTTGTATTGACGGCAGATCCTTCCACAATCGGCAAAAGGTCCCTCTGAACACCTTCCCTGGACACATCAGGACCTTGTGAAGAATTACTTCCCACGATCTTGTCAATCTCGTCGAGGAAGATGATGCCGGATTGTTCCACTCTTTCAATGGCTGTCCTGGTTACCTTTTCCATATCTACAAGTTTCTGGGCCTCCTCGCTCTCCAGAAGCTCCAGGGCATCTGAAACCTTGGCTCTGGTGCTTTTCTTTCTCTGGGGAAACATATTCCCAAACACCTCTTTGATATTCAGGCCCATATCCTCAACACCGGAAGAAGAAAATATCTCAATCATAGGACCGGTTTTTATATCTGCTACTTCTATATCCACAAAACGGTTATCCAATTTGCCGTCATGAAGGAGGCGACGTAGTTTTTCACGCGTCGTATCACTCTCTTTCTTTTCAATTTCAAACTGCTCTGAATCCTTCTCGACAATCATATCTCTAGACTTACTTTCTTTGAGAGGAAGGAGGATATCTAAAATTCTTTCCTCTGCAATTTCGGCTGCCCTCTCCTTCACATTCTCCTGTTCTTCCGATTTGACCATATTCAGCGACAATTCCACGATATCACGCACCATGGATTCTACATCTCTACCCACATAACCTACCTCAGTAAACTTTGATGCCTCAATTTTTAAAAAGGGAGAATTATCGAGTTTTGCCAGTCTACGAGCGATCTCTGTCTTTCCCACCCCTGTCGGACCGATCATGATGATGTTCTTCGGAGATATTTCTTCTGCAAGCTCAGGGGAAACATTCTGACGTCTCCAGCGGTTCCTCAACGCAATAGCAACTGCCCGTTTAGCATCATCCTGACCTATTATGTACTGATCCAGCTTTTCTACAATCTCCCTCGGTGTTAACTGATTTGACGGCATATAAATTTTCACTCCTTATTCTTTTTCCTCATTTCTTTTCCCTTACCATTATTACTACTAACCTTTACCTTCGGTTCCGTTTCCTCGTCTATATCCAGCTCCTCAATGGTAATTCTGTCGTTGGTATATATGCAAATCCCTGCGGCAATCTTTATCGCTTCTTCTGCAATTTCTGTTGCCGTTAGATCAGAGTATCTAACCAGGGCCCGGGCCGCAGCTAATGCATAAGGGCCTCCAGACCCTATTGCCAATAAATTGTCATCTGATTCGATAACATCTCCGTTGCCGGAAATGATGAGAAAATATTCTCTACTTACGGCAATCATCAAGGCCTCCAGGTGCCTTAAGACCCTGTCTGTTCTCCAATCCTTGGTCAGCTCAACCGCCGCTCTCAAAAGGTTACCGTTGTACTGTTCCAGTTTCTGATCGAACCGGTCGAAGAGAGTGAATGCATCAGCCGTTGCCCCCGCAAATCCCACAAGAACCTGATTATGATACAAACGGCGAACCTTTCTGGCCCCATGTTTCATAACAGTAACATCGAGGGTAACCTGACCATCCCCCGCTATCGTGACTTTCCCCTTATGCCTGACAGCTAATATAGTAGTTCCCCTTATCTTCATAAATCGTCAACAACCCCCTCTCGCCTTGGGGTGAGCCTTGTCGTAGACTTCCATAAGCCTGCTTATACTCACCGATGTATATTTTTGAGTAGTAGAGAGACTCTCGTGGCCAAGAAGTTCCTGAATCGACCGCAGATCGGCTCCTGCATTCATCAAGTGCGTGGCAAATGTATGCCGTAGTGTATGAGGACTGATCTTTCTATTAATCCCGGCAAGCAGGACATATTTATCGAGAATTCTGGCTACACTTCTCGTGCTTAACCTGTTTCCTCCTCTGCCGATAAATACAGGTACTTCCGGCTCATCTTCCCCGCTTCTCAATAGTTCACTTCTTATTCCGAGATAGTCACGCATGGCCAGCAGGGCCGGCTCACCTACAGGAATAATTCTTTCCTTCCTGCCCTTCCCTCTGATCCTCAATAATCTCCTGTCAAAATCAATATCCCTCAGGTTTAAACCGGTAAGTTCGGAAAGACGGATACCTGAAGAATAAAATAACTCAATAATGGCCCTGTCCCTTAATCCAAAAGCACCCTGTTTAAAGGGAACAGCTAACAGGGCAAACATCTCATCCACAGAGAGAAAAGATGGTATATATTTGTCGGGGGGCGGTCCTTGAACCAACAGGGCAGGATTAACCTTAAGTTTCCCTTCACGCAGGAGATATTTAAAAAAAGACCTCAGGGCGGCCACCTTCCTTGAAATGGTTACCTTCTTCAACTTTGCCCTGTAGAGTGAACCTAGAAAACTCCTGATTACCTTATAATCCACGCAGCCAAGAACTTCACCGCTGTCTTCTCCTGCTTCATGGCAAGTTTTACCCGCTGTTATATGATTCTCATCCAGGAACGCTTTAAATTGTTTTAAATCGGTTAAATAATTCTTCCTCGTATGGGGAGACAAGTTTCTCTCAATCTCCATATGCACGGCAAAATCTCTAACGGCTTTTTCCATATACCTTCGCAAAGATCAAACTGCTCAGAAGCAGGTCTTCCACAACGGACCACCTGTCTGGTTAAGATTCGTTCACATCTTGTATTTTCCAAAATCTTCGGGGGAAAGATTTTCCAGGAATTCCTTTAGCTTTTCTTTTTTCACGTCATCAATATCAACCATTTTTGTCCCGAAATCTATATCCCTGGATTTTTCGATAACTTTATTATCAACGAATATTGGGGCCTTGACCCTTAAGGCAAGAGCAATAGCATCGCTGGGACGAGAATCAACGACAAGTTCAACACCATCTTTGAGCAAATGGATACTGGCAAAAAAAGTGTTGTTCTTGAGATCGGTTATAGCAATCATCGATACATTAATTCTAAAGGTATCCAATACATCCTTGAGAAGATCATGGGTCATGGGCCTGGAAAAAGTAACCTTCTCCAGTTCCATAGCAATGGCACTAGCCTCGAAGATACCTATCCAGATAGGAATAGCATTCTTATCATGAATATCTTTCAAAATCAAAATCGGTGTATTCGTAACCGGATCTAAAGTTAGTTCCGACACCTTCATTTCTATAAGCATCTATCATCCCTCCCCTCACATAGTTTGCCCCTTGCGGAATGCTGATATGCCTCTGTAATCAAAACGGGAACCGTTTTTCCGATAAGTTCACCGTTCCCCTTAAAGTTCACAGTTGTATTGGATCGTGTTCGTCCCGTCAATTCATCAGGTAATTTTTTACTTACCCCATCAATCAGCACATCTTCTGTACATCCCACCAGAGCTTTGTTCCTTTCGAGGGTATGTTTATCCTGAAGGGACTGTAGTACCTGCAACCTCTCACGCTTTATACCGTCATCTATCCTGTTGTCGAAATTTACCGCCACAGTCCCCACACGTTCGGAATACTTAAAAGAGAACAGGTTATCAAATTTGACCTTTTCCATCAAGTCCATCGTTTCTTGAAAATCATTCTCCGTTTCCCCGGGAAATCCTACAATCATATCTGAAGTAATACTGATATGCGGGCAAATATCCCTGAGGCTTTCCACCTTATCTAAATATTCTTCCTTAGTGTAACCACGGTTCATTTTCTTCAGGATACCGTCCGATCCCGATTGAACGGGAAGATGAATATGTTCACATAACTTACTGATCTGAGCATAACATTTCATCAGGTTAAAAGACAGGTCTTTCGGATGCGAGGTTGTAAATCTGATTCTCTCGATCCTCTCGATTTCTCCGACCTCTCCCAAAAGAACAGCAAAATCGGTACCTATTGTTTTGCCATAGGAATTAACGTTCTGACCGAGGAGTGTTACTTCCTTTATCCCATGATCAGCAAGGAATTTAACTTCATTAATAATATCCCTGCGTGGTCTGCTCACCTCCGGCCCTCGCAGATATGGAACAACACAGTAGGAGCAAAAATTATTACACCCATGCATAATGGTTACATAAGAGCTGATAGCACCATTCTGAGGAGGCGCCACTATGTCCAGTGATTTTATAGTTTCATGAAATGCCGTCTGTCCAACCTGTGACCCTGTAATTTCGATGGTTCTTATAAGATCAGGAAGTTGGTGAATATTGTGGGTTCCAAAAACCAGATCCAGAAAAGGCACCTTTGTAAATATTTTATCCCCCCACTGCTGGGCAAGACATCCACCCATCCCTATAATAAGCCCCGGTTTACTGTGTTTTAATTCTTTAAATCTCCCCAGTTGGCTGTATACCTTTTGCGCAGCTTTTTCTCTTATACTGCAGGTATTTATGATGACTAGATCAGCTTTTCTGGGGTCGTCAGTTGTTTTATATCCGGAGCCCTCAAGCAGTGCCGCAATCTGCTCCGAATCGTGAACATTCATTTGACAGCCGAAAGTTTTAATGTAGAGGTACTTATCTCCCATTCTCGCTTACCATGAAAATTTTGCAGCTACTAATGTCCTGTTATACAACCTTACTTGCCGTGCTGATACAATTTACAATTCATTGGAACAATGATCCTTATGATAATTGTTTTGAAGTTTATTAATCTTAAGGATTTGTAGTGTACCGCAACTTCAAGTACGCGAAACACTGGAAAATAAAAGAAAGGTAAATGATAAAATGGAAGCCATAAAAAAATTTATCTAAGAACTCGACAGACTCTTTTTGCTCAGTCAAGTCGTATTGGGTTTGCTGTTAGCATTTAATACCACTCAGTTAACTCTTTAAAGATGACTGAAGTCATCCTTATCTCCCTCGCCTTTTACCTTCTTTTCAATATAATTCTTCGCAATATCTCGGCCTCCAAAGCCAAAAGCTATCGCAAACGCAAGGACTATTCCTCCAAAGATTATTGCAAAGGCAATAACCATCGTCTCCCTGCCGATACCAAGTTGTTCAAGTGCCATCGTCAGAGTAATTAAAAAAATAGCTATTTTAACAAATCTTCCTATTAATCCGGATATTTTGATCCCCGCATTTACAGAAGCGATCAATGCGGCACGTCCGAAAAAATTACCTAAAAGATGCCCTAAAAAGAGAATAACGGCAGCAATAAAAACATTAGGCAAATAAAGAAGAAATGTTTCCAGTATCCTCTCTATAACGGGGAAATTCAATGATTGTAATGAGAGGATCGAAAAAATGATTATTGTTATCCAGCCAATGAACCTCGAAATGACCAGGGAAACAGGTTCTTTCACCCCGGCTTTTTGTATTATCTCGACCACTCCAAATCTCTCCGACAATTTGTCGAGCTTTATCGCGCGGAGAAACCTGGAAAATATAAATTTGAGAATCAAGCCAAGAAAAATACCTAAGATAAATATGAATATGGAAGTAAGGATTGCAGGAAGAAATTGCAGGAAGTTTTCCAAGCATTTATCTAATGGTTCAATGATTATCCTCTGCAAGAAGTTCATAAATACCCCCTTTCTCTAAACCCAGTTATTCAGTAATAAACTTTTTTTATTTTCGAAACACATACATAATCTGTCTATATTTTCTTCAACCTCTGCGGCACTATTTTCCCATGTCTCGGTAACAAAGGAGGCTACTCTTCCGAGATATAAAGGGGTAAGAGACTTCAAAAGATGTTCTTTATTCAAAACTTTACTGTGAGCCGCAACAGCAAAACTGTAAATAATTTCAGCCCATATTTCATCCGGGATATTGAACTCCGCCTTGCGAACAACTTCCATCTTTTGAAGAAAATTAATAATCTCTTGCGGGATAAATAGTTTCCATATATCAATTAATTTCTTGATCCCGAGCTTGAAGTTATCAATCATTCTGTCAAGATTTACAGAAACCGGCTCAAGCCCCACAGCATACTGAAAACCAAAAGTCGGTATCTTTTCAGATCCTTTGATTGCCTTCCATACTTCGGAGTAAGCCTCCATAAGATCAAAGGTTGCTCCCACTACCTGGTAGAGCATCGCACTCAGATCGGCAGACGGATCTTTAGGATCATGAATCTTTGCACCCAGGAAAGACTGACAAACCTTAAAATCATTGGCAACAGCCGTAGTCGTCATCCATATATCTATACCATATCGTGCAACATCAGTTTCCCAGACATCCTTTTTTATATAGAATTTTGCTATTTTGCCTGAGAATCCAAAATCGCCCCCAATGGGCTGCCTTATCTGTTTTCCATACAGAGCTCTGCCTAATGGATAGACTATGCTGTTTGTTATTGTTCCGTCATATTTATGTCTATGATACAGAGGAGAAACATAGTCAAAACCACTTTCAATGACAGGTTTAATCAGGAGTTCAATCCACTCAGGAGTAATGCTTCTCAGATCAGAATCCACTACTGCGCATGCCTTAACATTAAGGGCATCCGCTATCTCGAAAATTGTCCTAAAAGAACTTCCTTTGCCCGGGATACCAAGGTATGGAGTCGCTATCTTATAAAGAGGTTCCACTTTATGGTGCAGGAGGATAGATTGAAAATCCTCAACAGTTGAACGCTGAACAACATCAATAGTCCCATCAGTCGATCCGCCGTCAGAATTCACAAGAACAGATTTTTTATGCGGGAAATATTTGGCCAGCCCTGCCTGAACAGCTTTAACCACATGGCCTATTGTCGTGGCGTTATTATAGCTTGGAATCCCGACAAGAATGTCGGCTTTCTTAATCTTTCCGACTGCCTCCTGAATATCTTCTCTTATAATAATGTCCTCCACAATTTCACAGAATAATCAATTAATTCTTTCCATCATGGCTACAGGAAAATTTAAAAATACTTCTGAAAGATCCATAGTTGTTGCGTCCTTATAATTTCGTACAGCTAAAAGTTCATCGGTAAATATATTGCGATATCGTGCTCCCAGTTCAGTAACCGGCAGCACGATAAATGAATCACCCCAGATTGCCTCTCCTAAAGGAAGGTCTGCGGGTTGTGAAAGGAGTTGTGTAAGGAACCTTGGAACAGTAATGATCGTTCTCGAATTTCCAGCCTTTCTGAAAAAGGCACAGGCATTATCTGCCTGCTTTCCCATAATCTCCAGGGGCAAATACTTCCCTCTTTCAAAAAGTTTCCGTTTCCTTTTGCGATAATTAAGAGCTCGATATGTCAAATAAAGTTTAATTATACCGGTTTCTTTATTTACGGTCAAATCCCTGGCAAGTTCGTGTAACTGGACTTCTGATTCATGTTTCTTCAGCTCTTCTAACATTTTAACCCTGAAAGAATAATCAACAGGTTGGCGATTGTCGGGATCAACAAGACTAAAATCCCATATCTCGGTTCCCTGATAAAAATCGGGTACACCCGGAGATGTTATTTTCAGCAATGTCTGTGAGAGGGAATTGAACATGCCATACTGTGAGATCTTTCCCTGAAACGCCATGAAGTCCCTGATAAATTGATTATCGCCATTGTTATTCATAATAGATTCGATAAAAAGCATCAGAGCATCTTCATAAAGAGTATTGGGATTTATCCAGCTTGTGTTCACCTTAGCTTCTCTTATCGACTTTAACATATAATTCTTAATTCTATTCTTAAAAATATCGTATCCCGTTTTATCCTGTATTTTTACAGGCCATGCACCAATAAGTGTTTGATAAAGAAAATATTCCTCATTTCGATCCGGCACATCTGTTCCTTCAACGACAGGTTTCTTCTTTCTATTGAATCTTCTCCATGTATTTAAACATTTCCTCCATTCTTCCGGAATCTCTGAAAGGACATTCAGCCTTGCTCTCACGTCCTCGCTCCGCTTTGTATCGTGAGTAGTAGTGGTGATCAGGGCATGTGGCCAGAACTTCATTCTCTCCATGTTCTTTCCATGAAAGGTCTCAAGAGAAATTCCAAATCTGGCGGGACTTCCCCCAACCTCGTTAAGAGAAACAAACCTGTTATAAACATAGAACACAGTATCCTCAAGCCCTTTTGCCATAACCGGGCCTGTAATCTGCTGGAATCTACAAACAAATTCCATCCATTCTTTCTTGTCCTTATCATCAAAATTACTTGGATAGTTAAGTAAAAGGATATTTTTCAGAAAATCAAAGATTGAACTGCTAATGGCAGGATTCCTTCTCTTGGCCTTTGAAACGGCGAGTTCTATATACCGGCGGTCCCTTTCGTTTACCCCTGCCGGATCTATGTAGGTTCTGTAGACGGGAAAAAATGCGACGACTTCTGTAATGACAATCAACAGACTGTTTAGCGTAAAATCTCTTGTGTGTCTGTATTTTTCCGAGAATTTGTTTAGATATCGTGCTAAGGTGTTAGTCTCGCTGGACATGGCAACCTGCATGATCAACTTCTTTTTTTTATAAACGAGATCCGGAAAATGTAATTTTTCCTTAATGAACCAGGCATAGACATCATCGAATGCCTTTGCATTCTCTGTTTTTATAAAGATTCCGTTTACTATGTTCAGAAAAACATAACCTGTTGTGCTGAATATTGGCCAGTCCTCAGGCATTTTTTCATCTTTTATAAGAATTTTTTCTCCGACGATGTAAAATGGTTTAAACTGGGGATCAGAGGACAATATCTCATCATACTGCTTTAATATTTCTGCTTCTATATCTTCTTTCTTATCAGGTAAAGGAATCTCCCTTTCCAAGCGTTTCCTATAATAACATCTTGCATTTAAAAAACAATTTCGCTGCAACGTACAAAAATACTCCACTGGATTATACAAACCATCGGGATGGTCCACCCTCAAACCATTTACCTTCCCCTCACCGATAAACCTCATTATCAATCTGTGTGTTGCCTCGAAAACCGCTGAGTTTTCAATCCTGATCGCCGCAAGACTATTAATGTCAAAAAACCTTCTGTAATTTATCTCTTCGGTTGCGACTCGCCAGTAAGAAAGCCTGTATACCTGCCGCCTCAGAAGTTCGTCAAAAAGATCGAAACTCGCAGGATCATCTTTTATGCCATTAAATATTCGAATATTTTCGTCAATAAATCTCTTTATCTTAGAACTTTTGTTATAAAGAACCCGCAATCGTTTCTTTATGATCTCTTTCTCACGGTATCTCTCGGCAATCTTTGTCGAATCTTTTTCTATATAAAAAGGTAAATGATCCAGCGCAGTAATGATGCTCAAAAATTCTATAAAATGCGGATCATCATCTGATAGGGCATTCTTAAGGAAGTCTAAGCGATATTCCAGAATATAGGTATAAGTTTTTGGTAACACGGGGAATTTATTTTCATAGTAACAAATGAAGAATGCGCCCTCCTCAAAAGTCAGTTTCAGATCCTGAGCTTCAAGGATATTTCCATATTGATCACCTAAAAAAGGAATGAGTATTTTCTCTTTGAGTTCTTCTTTCAGGGGATCCCAGTCTATATCAAAATAATCTGCATACATAGAACTTGGACCATTCTCAAGGATGTCCATCCACCATAAATTGTCCTTGCTTTCAATGCACATATGGTTCGGCACAATATCAAGGATCTGCCCCATCTTGTATCTATGGAGCTCAGCAATAAATGCGTTGTACTCTTTTTCCGTCCCGATTTCCGGGTTCAGCAGGTTCGGATCAACAATATCATAACCGTGAAGACTGCCCTCTTTTGCCTTGAAATATGGTGATGAATAAGCATCAGTTATACCAAGGTCATGAAGGTAACAGACGATCTCTCTGGCATCTGAGAATTTGAAATGTTTATTGAATTGTAATCTGTACGTCGAAACAGGTATTCTCGGTAAAATGAGTTTTTCTTTTTTCAACTATCGCCTCTCTTTTAACTCTACTGTAGAACCGATGATGTAAAATACAACATTTCACCCAGGTATTTAAATGCGTTCACCCATAGAATAGCATCTTTCTCTCCCGAAGATGCCTTCAAGTTAATTTCATGATAGAATTTTTTTGTTATTTCATAGTAAACATTTTGGATCTGCCAAAAATTTATTTCGCCCGGTAATGATTTGAGCAATTCCAATCTTTGCTGGATGTCAAGGAGGACGGCAATATCAGACGGATTTGCATAGAGTTTCTTCATCTGTCCTTCCAACAAACGTCTTACCGTAAATTCAATATCAACAAAATCTATAGCAACACCTAATTTTGTCGCATCTGTGATCAAATTCTGTACTTTTTCCAACTCCAGCGGCTCGTCCATGAATGCTTTTTTGATATCAATATTCAGGATAACCTCAGCCGTTGAGAGAAATGCCCTCTTTAGCGGCATTCCGGTCTCCCGTAACAATCCCATTAATATCTTACTGTTTTCGTACACTTGGCGGTATGTTTTCTCGAGATCATTTAAGGTCTTTGTTATGAGAAGGTTCAAAATATTTCTTTGTTGATCCTTGAAAAGATATGTAAGCGAATAATTATGCATACCGAAATGGCTGTCCATAAGTCTTATGATGTCGGCAAAATCGCCTCTTCCAAAGGTAGAGATAATATCTTTCTTCATTGACTCGTAAAAGTCAGGCCCGAGAAAAGTGCGAACTCCGCCATTCAAGGAGTGCCCGCCAAAGTGTAAAACACAGAAGCTGATAATTGCAGATATTTCGGTTATTTCCGAAAAAATAGCAATTCTCCCTACGGCAAGTTTCGTAGTACCTGCCTCCACTTTCTGAAAATCTTCCTTTTTAACTACGTAGCTGTATATATAAGTTTCGTCGTTGTATTCTTCAAAGAGTGAATTGATAGCGTAATGAGCTCCTACCTTTATCAGGTCTATAATCGCCGGTTTCACGAATTTCTTATATATCTGCGCCCCATTCTCATGAATAGATATGTTGCTTTTTGCCAAGGCAAGTTTAGTTATAAATGTGTCCTCAATATTTTCATGAAATACCTCTTCGGAAAGCTGTATAGCCCTCCCGGCATACTGTAAAATCTGTATCGTTTCGATTCCCGAAATGTCGTCGAAAAACCATCCGCAACTCGTATACATCAACATCGCATGTCTTTGGATTTCTAAAAGTTTTAAGACGGTAACTCTTTCATCGCTATTCAAACTCTTTGATGAATGCCTTTCCAGGAATTTCGTCATGTTTTCGCCGGATCGATTAAGAATAACATCTATATAATTGTCCCTCGCTTCCCAGCAATTTTTCAGATATTCCCCAGCCGTATTCTCATACAACAACACTATCCGATCCCTCAACCAGTCGAGAGCATCACGAAGGGGCTTTCTCCATTGCTGGTTCCATCCCGGCTGTGTACAGGAATTACACCCGCAATCACTCTTCCATCGTTCCACTCCGTGAACGCAGCTCCAGGAAGAATTCTCGAATATCCTGACTTCATGTGTCGGAGGATGCGCTTCAAGATATTCACCGTAATTGGTGAGCTTTGCCAACCCTTGAGATTCGATATAATCCAAGGCAAAGGCAAGGGCCATGTCCCCGAATTTCAGATGATGCCCGTAGGTTTCGCCATCAGTTGCAATATGTAAAATCTGCGGCCACTGCCTGTGATCAGAAAAACCTGATAAAAGACGATCTGCAAACTCTTCTCCCTTTTTAAGTAAATTTTCAAAAGCCACTGCCTGAGATATTGGACCGTCATAAAAAAATAAATTTATCGTGCGCCCCGATGTTAACTTGCAAAGATAAGGTCTTGTCGGGTCAATCCTTGAATCCTTGACGGCTTGCCATTTACCGATACCAATTTGTCTCACCCTCCACGCCTGACGGGGAGCAAGAATGGTAAATTTTATTCCGCATTCGGCAAGGATATCCAAAGTCTCATTGTCAACCGCCGTTTCTGAAAGCCACATGCCTTCCGGAAAACGTTTAAACCGGTATTCGAAGTCCTTTATGCCCCATAAAATCTGCGTGCGCTTGTCGCGACTATTGGCAAGCGGCATGATTATATGATTATAAATCTGGGTAAGAGCATTCCCATGACCGGAACGACATTCGACGCTCTGTTTGTCTGCATTCAGGATTGCCTGATACGTTTTCGAAGCGTTTCTTTCCATCCATGAAAGCAGAGTGGGGCCGAAATTGAAGCTGATCCTGGCGTAGTTATTTGCAATATCAATTATCCGGCATTCACTGTCAACGATTCTGGAAGCGGAATTCGGCGCATAACATTCAGAATTAATTCTTTCGTTCCAATCGTGATAAGGATATGCTGAACCCTGCATCTCAACAGCTTCAAGCCATGGATTTTCTCTCGGAGGCTGATAGAAATGCCCGTGAATACAGATATATTTCTCCATAATTAATTTATCTTCCTCTTGTAAATCATAAAACTCATACCTCTCAGAGTAACCTCTTTATTGCCTTCGATTCTTTCAGGTAGAAGAACTCCGGGACCGTTCCATTTTGTGTCCGAAGAGTCAAGCTCTTTAGTCCATACCCCCTCCGGCATATAAATTTTGAGTACCCTGTCGTCGGTATTGAAATTGAAACTGCAAAAAATATGATGATTATCCTTCCAGCGTCTCAGTAATAAAACTTTACCATTTTCAGCTTCGCATACATCAATGCTCATTTTATCGAGATTTGAAAGGGCTGGGTTCTCTTTCCGTAACGCTAAGAGGTATTTATAGAAATCTCTTAAGATTCCGTGGTTACCTGTCTTTCTTTTCTCCCAATTTATCTTTGATTTAAGAAAAGTTTCATCGTCATTAGGATCCGGTGGCTCTTCAGTCGTTTTAAATGCTTTAAACTCTTCCGTCCTTCCCCTCCGCACGGCCTCTATTAACTCCTGATCAGAATGACTGATAAAATAGAGGAAAGGTGCACCTTCTCCATATTCCTCCCCCATAAAAAGAAGGGGGATATACGGTGAAAGCAGAACAACGCCTGCGGCAAGCTTCAGGGACTCGAAAGAGACAAGGTTGGTCAGTCGTTCACCAAAGGCTCTGTTTCCTGTCTGATCATGATTCTGTGAAAAAACAATAAATTGACTTGCAGGTCTATCCTTTGAAGAGTTTCCGTGGTTTCTTTTCCTGTATTCGGAATATTCTCCCGAATATACAAACCCTTCTTTGATTGATTTTACAATATGTTCTGGTTTGCCGAAATCAAGGTAGTACCCATCGCTTTCTCCGGTGAGAAGAGTATGCAGGCAATGGTGAAAATCATCGCACCACTGGGCATGAATGCCGAATCCTCCCAGCTCTCCCGGCATTATTATTCTCGTATCGTTCAAGCTGCTTTCTGCTATTAAATAAAACCTTCTTTCTTCGGAAGAAGAAAATTCTTCGACTTTTTCAGCAAGTACCTTAAGGAAGGGATTTGCGCTTAAATCCGATATTGCATGAACGGCATCAATGCGGAGAGCATCTATGTGATAATTATCAAACCAGTGCAAGGCATTTTCTACGAAGAAATTTCTGACGTCATTACTGTAAGAATCATCAAAATTTACAGCCATGCCCCACGGTGTTTTGTACTTATCGGTAAAGTATGGTCCATAATCCCGGAGATAATTCCCTTCCGGTCCGAGATGGTTATAAACCACATCGAGTATTACTGATATTCCGTTCTTATGACATTCATTAACAAGACGTTTCAGGCCTTCGGGTCCACCGTAGGAGTTTTGAACTGCAAATGGAAAAACGCCATCATATCCCCAGTTTCTTTCGCCGGGGAATTGGGCAACAGGCATGATTTCAATAGCATTAATCCCTAAACTGCTTATTTCAGGGAGTCTTGGAATAATAGCATCAAAAGTGCCATCTCGTGTAAACGTACCGATATGAAGTTCGTACATTACCATTTCAGATAGCGTAATCCCCTTCCATTTTACATCATCCCATTGAAATGAGACGTGGTCGACTACCTGAGAAAAACCGTGAACTCCTTCGGGCTGAAATTGTGATGCCGGATCAGGTCTATCCCTCTCTTTACCAAGTCGGTAAAAATAGCATGCCCCCCTTGATAAATCTTCAACTATTGATCGCCAGTATCCCCTTTCGTCTTTCTCCATGGGGATAATTTGTTCCCGGGGCAAAACGATCTTGAGCTCAACATTTTTCAGGAAAGGAGCCCATACTACAAATTCACACCTTCCGTTATCAATAAAGTGGGCGCCGATCTTCATTTATCGGGAACCTCCGTGCTTGAAAAACAGAACGCCAAGGGGAGGCATGGTCAAAGAGAGTGAATAATATCTTCCATGTGCCGGTATAGGAGAAGCTTCACTACCTCCGATATTTCCATGTCCGCTTCCACCGTAAACAACAGCATCACTATTTAAAATCTCTTTCCAGAAACCACCCTTCGGAACTCCAATCCTGTAGTTGTATCGCGGGACCGGAGTAAAATTGCAAAGAACAAGGACCAGGTCTTCAGGCCTTTTCCCTTTCCGTATAAAACTGATTATACTTTCTTCCCAATTCTGGCAATCCACCCACTCGAAACCCTGGATAGTAAAATCCAATTCATGGAGCGAAGGTTCTGTTCTGTATAGACAATTCAGATCCTTCACCCATTTTTGGATACCCTGAGGAAAAGGAGCTTGAAGAACATGCCATTCCAGGCTCTCGTCATGATTCCACTCTTTTGGTTGAGCAAACTCTCCCCCCATAAAGAGGAGTTTCTTTCCGGGATGTCCATACATATAACCATAGAGGAGACGTAAATTTGCATACTTCTGCCACTCATCTCCCGGCATTTTTTCAAAGAGAGACTTCTTTCCGTACACTATCTCATCATGGGACAAGGGAAGCACAAAATTTTCTGAAAATGCATACCAGACACTAAAGGTAAGCTGACTATGATGATGTTTTCTAAAAACAGGGTCCATTGAAATATAATCAAGGGTATCATGCATCCAGCCCATATTCCATTTCATCCCAAAACCCAGTCCTCCAAGATATGGCGGCTTTGAAACCATGGGCCATGATGTTGATTCTTCGGCTATGGTCTGAACATCGGGATGTTTTGTATAAACCATTTCATTAAATCTCTTCAAAAAATTTATGGCCTCTATGTTTTCCTGCCCGCCGTATTCATTTGGTATCCATTCCCCGTCTTTTCTCCCGTAATCAAGATAGAGCAGCGATGCGACCGCATCAACCCTGAAGCCGTCGATGTGGTATTTCTCAAGCCAGAAGAGAGCGTTGCTGATGAGAAAATTTCGCACTTCGTTCCGGCCATAGTTGAAAATACAGCTTTTCCAATCAGGGTGGTATCCTTTCTGGGGATCTGCATGTTCATAAAGATGTGAACCGTCAAAATAAACGAGGCCATGTTCGTCATCAGGAAAATGAGACGGTACCCAGTCCAGAATGACACCAATCCCGTTCTGATGAAGATAGTCAACGAGATACATAAAGTCCTGCGGCGTTCCATATCTGCTGGTAGGCGCAAAATACCCTGTTGTCTGGTATCCCCAGGACCCATAAAATGGATGTTCCGTCACCGGAAGAAATTCCACATGGGTAAATGCCATCTCCTTTGCATAATCGGCAAGGTAATGGGCTATCTCTCGGTAGGTCAGGCTCCTGTTGTTTTCTTCAGGAACTCTTCTCCAGGAGCCGAGATGCATTTCATATATGGATATCGGAGCATTTAAAGCATTTACTGAGTGTCTTTTTCCCATCCACTCACGGTCAGTCCATTCATAGCTTAAATCCCACACAACCGAGGCCGTTTTCGGTGGAACTTCCCAATAAAATGAGAAAGGGTCCCCTTTATCAACTTTATAATTATTATAGCGAGATACAATGTGATATTTATAAACGTCTCCGTTACCTACCTGTGGAATAAACCCTTCCCATACCCCCGAACCATCCCCCCTGACAATTAACGGGTGTGATTTTTTATTCCACTCGTTAAAATCTCCTGCAACAGATACTTTTTCGGCATTAGGCGCCCACACGCTGAATAATGTCCCTTCCTTTCCATCAACACTTAAGGCGTGAGAGCCAAGTTTATCGTAAAGATTAAAGTGATTTCCCTCCTTAAAGAGGTATATATCGTGATCGGTAAGGAGACTTGTATTGTACATAACGCTTTCTTTTTTCACGTTTTTCTTAGTCGTCATTGTTAAACTCCAGTAAATCTTTAATCCCTTTCAGAGGTATAATAACCCAGTCTGGGCGGTTGTTCAGTTCATAACTAACCTCATAAACAGCCTTCTCTAAAAGGAATGCTTTTAAAAGCACGTCAATATCTGCAACATCCGCCGGGATAAAAGCTGCATCTTTCGTCGTGTTCAGGTATGAACCTAAAAATACACCGCTGACATATTTATACCAGAGATCATTCCACGGCTCTAAACCGCTGGTATTTTCTTTACTGACAAGGATATGCTTAAAAAGAGAAGTGTGAGCTGCATACTGAAAGGACCGCATCATCCCGGCAACATCAACAAGAGGTGATTTTTTGATTCTTCTCTCACTCAAAGATCTTGCGGGTTCTCCCTCAAAGTCAATGATAACAAAGTCATTCCCGGTAAAGAGAACCTGTCCTAAATGATAATCCCCGTGGATTCTTGTCTTCGTCACTAATATCTTTTTCTTCAAGAGAGACTGAAAAGTTGTCATGATATTTTTTTCATGGCCCAATACCTCATGAGCCGTCTCTATAACGGCGTCCGGGATTTTTTTTATATTTTTCCTCAGGAGTTCGAAAGTCTTCTTTGTAAGGCTTTGCATAGATTGATAGAGCGATCTCTGATAAAGGACGGAAAAATATTCAGGCGCAAAACTCGGGGCCTCCCTGTCGGATGATAACGCTATATGAAGCTCTGCCGTCCTTTTTCCTAATAGAGCAACCATTTCAAGATAGTCAATTCCTATCAGTTCCTGAAGCACTGTCGGTATATCCTTAAAACCCGCAACATCGAAAAGAGAAGCGGGTGGCTTTGGAAGCTCTTGGATCTCTGTCCTTTTTGAAAGAGCTCTCTCAAAATATCTACCGATGGAATCAAGCGTATATTTCCAGGCGTCTCCCTGGTTATTAACAAAAGCTTGAAGTACACCGACAATGATCGGTTCCCTTCCGGTAATTTTGTATTCTATAACCCCTGCAAACGGGGAAACATTAGGGAAAAGAGCCTTTTCAGAAAGAAACTTTCCGATTTCAAGGTCGGGATTAATCCCTTCATCAAGTCGTCTAAAAAGTTTAAAAAACAGTTTATTGCCATAAAGAATAGACGAATTGCTTTGTTCAGCTTTTGACACCTGAGATTTTTCGTCAAGAAGTTCTCTCGTCTTAAGACTTCTCAAAAACCGCCCCGGATAAGCGGTAAGCTTCCCTTCGATACCCATCGTGCCACGCCTTCCAGTAATCATTCGCAAGATATCTTTATGAAACTCAACATTGTACACGCCGTCGTAGATAATGCCTTCCCCGCTACCGGTTCCAACACGTGAAACAATAATATAGGGTTTCTCTTCAATAATCGTTTCCGCCTCAACTCCGGATAAAAAAGACAGGGGGAGAAAGTATACGTCGGCTAATCCTTCATTAAAGAATATCTTTATAAAAAGGAGGTGAGTAGAGGTGGGACCTTTTCCTATAGTTACATTTTCGAGAATCTTAACTTTTCTTATCTTCCTGGCTTTCCCGCCAAACCACCTGCAACCTGCTATATACTGAGGCAATATCTCGTCCTCTAATTTTTCTTTTGTCTTTCCCTGGAAAATACTTTTCCATTCCCCGATGACATTCAATTCCGGCACGCGACTGAATAAATCTCCAAAATGTATTACTTCTTCTTCCTTCTTGAGTGAAAACCAGAAATAATCATAAAAACCAAGCGTGAGGACATAGGGAGTATCTTTAATGACAGGAAACTTGTTTCCGCTGAACACTTCCTCGGGAGCGTATCCTGAAAACTGAAACAGACCAAGTTCAACGACCTGGGAATACCGCGACAGGTTCACAACCACCAGCATCGTCTCGTCTCTATACTGACGAATGAATGCAAGAACTTTTGGATTATCAGTTAACAAAAACTCGGTAGTTCCGCTTCCAAAAGAACGAAGTCGCTTTCTCGCAGATATAACTCTCTTCATCCACCATAAGAGTGATGAGTGGTTCCTTTCCTGATTTTCTACATTAACGGCTTCGTAGTGATATTGTGGGTCTATGATTACGGGAAGATAGAGCTTTTGAGGGTTTGCTCTTGAGAAACCGGCGTTCCTGTCGGCGCTCCACTGCATCGGAGTCCGGACCCCGTTTCTGTCACCAAGGTAATAATTGTCTCCCATCCCGATCTCGTCCCCATAATAAATCACAGGCGTTCCGGGAAGAGAAAACAAGAGAAAGTTCATTATTTCTATTTTTCTGGGATGATTTCCGAGAAGCGGCGCCAACCGTCTGCGTATGCCGAGATTTATCCTGGCATTGTGATCACTTGCATAGACCTTGTACATATAATCTCTTTCTTCGTCCGTGACCATCTCAAGAGTTAGCTCGTCATGGTTCCTCAGAAAAAGCGCCCACTGGCATTCCTCCGGAATAGAGGGTGTTTGTTCAAATATATTGATAATGGGGAACCTGTCTTCCATCCAGAGCGACATAAATATTCTCGGCATGAGAGGGAAATGAAATGCCATGTGGCACTTGTCGCCATTGCCGAAGTAACTCACAGCATCTTCCGGCCACTGATTGGCTTCTGCCAACAGCATCTTATTTTCGAACTTACTGTCAATATGGGATCTTAATTTCTCTAAAAACCCATAAGTTTCAGGCAGGTTTTCACAGTTGGTGCCTTCCCTTTCATACAGGTAAGGAACGGCGTCCAACCGCACCCCGTCAACTCCCATTGAAAACCAGAAATCAATGACACGGAACATTTCTTTCTGGACATGAGGATTTTCGTAGTTCAAATCCGGCTGATGAGAGTAAAACCGATGCCAGTAATATGCCCTGGCAACCGGGTCCCATGCCCAATTAGACGTCTCAAAATCTTTAAAAATTATCCTTGCGTCCCCATATTTCTCCGGACTATCACTCCAGACATAAAAATCTCTCCATACCGATTTTTTTTTAGCCCTTCGTGATCTCTGAAACCAGGCGTGCTGATCAGAAGTATGGTTCAAGACAAGTTCTGTAATAACGTGTATCCCACGCTTGTGGGCTTCTCTCAGAAACGCCTTGAAATCTTTTAAAGTCCCGTACTGAGAATTGACAGTGAAATAATCGGAGATATCATATCCGTCATCCTTGAGAGGAGAAGGATAAAAAGGGAGCAGCCATATGGCGGTAATTCCGAGGCCCTCAAGATAGTCCAGCTTTTCAGTGAGTCCTTTTAAATCCCCCACTCCTTCACCTCTGCTGTCGTAAAACGCCTTTATATGAAGTTCATAAATTACTGCATCCTTGTACCAGAGTGGAATATTCTCAGGATATGGTTCTCTTTCAGGCATCAACTTCCATCTCCTTACATAAAATAGTCAAAATCCCCCTCTTTTTTCAATCTTCGCCTGATCCTGAAAATATAAGCGGGGCAAATATGGGGATCTATCTCGACATAGTTTCTTTCTCCCTGCCATATGTATTTATTATCACCAAGCAAATCATGAACAAGATAAGGCTGGTCGGGATCAATTCCCAGTGTATGAACAGGAACCTTTACCCACCCGGAATGTTTATGGAAAGGGTCAAGATTGACTATCACAAATATTATATTTGACAGATCTTCGGTCGTCTTTCCGTAAAACATAAGATTATCATTATCCGATTCATAATAATGTATATTGTATGTGGTCTGGAGCGCAGGATTTTCCCTTCTTATTTTATTAACCCTTCCTATAAAATCCCTCAAGTTACCTTCTTTATTCCAGTCCCAGTTTTTTATCTCATATTTTTCGGAATCGAGATATTCTTCCTTTCCCGGCACAGCCTCTTGTATGCACAGTTCAAAAGCCGGTCCATAGACCCCATAGTTCGAAGAAAGTGTAGCTGCGAGGACAAGCCTCATCATAAAGGCCGGTCGGCCCCCATACTGTAAATGCTCGGGAAGTATATCAGGTGTATTGGGCCAGAAATTAGGCCTGAAATACTCTCGGACCTCAGTCTCTGTAAGCTCATTGATATATCGCATTAATTCCCACCTGGTATTTCGCCATGTAAAGTATGTGTAAGACTGTGTAAAGCCGAGCTTTGCAAGACGATACACCACCTTTGGCCTCGTAAAGGACTCAGACAGGAATATGACATCCGGATAGTCCTTCTTGATTCCTGTTACAAGCCACTCCCAGAAAGAAAAAGGTTTTGTATGCGGGTTATCTACCCTGAAGATCTTCACACCTTTTTCAATCCAGAAAACAACTATACTCTTAAGCTCATCCCACAGCTCCTGCCGGTTTTCCGTTTCAAAATTCAACGGCAGGATATCTTCGTACTTCTTGGGGGGATTCTCTGCATATTGAACAGTCCCGTCAGGACGCCATTTAAACCATTCAGGGTGTTTTTTGACGTAAGGATGGTCAGGAGAACACTGGAAGGCAAGATCCATAGCCACTTCTATTCCGTATTCTTTGGCCTTATTTATGAATCCAACAAAATCTTCCATAGTCCCAAGCTCGGGATGAATCGCCTTATGCCCTCCTCCTTCCGAGCCTATTGCCCATGGACTGCCGACATCTTTCGGTTTGACCTGAAGTGAATTATTTTTCCCTTTCCGGTTTGTTATTCCAATCGGATGGATCGGAGAAAGGTATAAGACATCAAAACCCATCCTCCGTATCTCGGGCAGGAAAGTCTCACAATCTTCAAATTTCCCGTACCTGCCGGGCTGTGATGCACATGATCTTACAAAAATCTCATACCATGAACTAAAAAGAGCCTTTTTTCTGTCCACAACAACAGACAGTTCCTTCTCATAGAGTGTGGCAGACCTTCTGTCTATGCATCCATCCATTAACTCATTGACTTCTTTACTCATGGCAAGATTGAAAACCTTATCGCTATCCTTTTCACTCAGTAAAAGATCAGCAATCTCTTTTAATTTCTGCTTTTCCGGTTTTAAAGACCTCTCAGATAAACCTTCAATATGCTGAACACCTGTCAGGATCTCTACAGAAATGTCCTGGCCGGCAACAAACTTCTTTTTTAAATCTTTCTGCCATGTCTTAAAATGATCGACCCAGCCTTGAAAGGTGTAGTGATAGATTCCCATTTCCTCGGTAATAAACTCGCCTCTCCACCTGTCATTTTCAATGAACCTCATGGGAGATTCTTTCCATTCTTGATCCCCATGTTTCTTGAATAAAAGCAGCGCTGAGACTGAATCATGTCCATCAGCAAATATATCGGCTTCAACAATAACTTTTTCACCAATCACCCGCTTTATCGGGAAACCACCGCCATCGATTTCCGGCTTTACATTTTCTATAACAACCCGCTTTCTACCTTCAGCCATTTTGACCTCTTTTGCTTTTGTATCTCACAGAAAATTAATCGGACATAAAAGTTGAAATGGGGAGAAGAAACCTTTCCTTTCGAAAGAATGAAAAGTAATCTGAACAAACTGTTCAAAAGAAAGGAACGATCGTAAGTAAATGGTAATTTTGAAAAATATTATAGATTATGTATGCTCTAAAGTCAAATTGCCCCCCTGCCGAATTTCGTTATACGTCCCCCACAACAGGGTTAAGACATGTTCCGATAATTACGGTTTTAAATCAAAGATGAAATCAAGGCGGCAAGGAGGAGGCGACGCAGGCGTACATGAAACGTATATGAGGAGCCAACGAAGATAGCGCTTTGATTTAAAATTGGAACATTTGAGTCAGTTCAATCTTCTCAAATAATATAATATTGACACATAAGTTCGCTTCATCTATACTCCCTGAATCTAAAGGGGAATCTTTCTCAAAAAATGCTGATTATTGAGTTTATAATGAATTTTAAGAGAAGAATGAAAGGTTTCTCCTCAAAGAGAGGCCTCTTGAAAAGGTTTTAGCATTATTCATAAGATCGGGGGGAGAATAATGGACGAAAAAACTTTAAAGGAAAACATCGAAATAACTGAGCATCTGAAAAATTTACCTGTATTAAAGTTTTTTGACAAGGAAAAACTGGACGAAGTTCTCCGCTTCAGTAAAATACAGAAATTTAACCCGGGCGACATCATCATCGAAGAAGGAAAAAACGACAAGTTGGTATATTTCCTTATATCAGGAACGGTAAAGGTCTTAAAACACGGGGAAGAAATCGATAGCCTTAAGGGTATAGGAGATATTTTTGGAGAGATGTGTATCGTTGATGGAGGCCCCCGATCAGCATCCATCTGTGCTGCTGACGATGTTGTCTGTCTTGTTATGGATGTCTCTTTCAGGGACAGCCTCGTTTCTGACGATCAAATTGCTTTCTGCGCCATATTTTACCAGGTCGTGGCTGAAGTTCTTGCCGGCAGGCTCAGAGAAACAAGTGAAGAACTTGTTCAGGAGCAGGTGATGAAAGAGGTCCTCTCGACCCGTTTAAACCAGTTGAACAAGGAACTTGCACAGGCGAAAGAGGAAATCGCGAGGCTGAAAAGTTGAGCATCTGGATATGCCATCTCCCTTGACAAATAATTACAAAACGTATACTGAGTACAAGTATCACGATCAGCAGAGATGATTTTCTCTCTGCTTTGGAAGTAACTCTGCTTTAATTTTACCCAGGGAGCGAGATAAAAATGGACCAGAAAGCTTTGGCAAGAGAATGTTTCATGGAAGGATGCCGGTATGACCTCGTCGATCCACTCTCCGAGAAAGCCATAGAGGCCTACAAAAAAAGCATCGTTTTCGACCCCACTTTTACCGCTGCATACGTAAATCTTGGGTTTATATGCCTCCAGAAAGAAGACTATGAATGGGCTCTCCTCTGTTTACGCAGAGTCATCGAACTGGAACCGGATAACCCGGAAGCATTCAACAATCTGGGGTACCTGTATGAAAAAATGGACAGATTAGGCACCGCCAGACAGGTGTACGAACAGGCTTTAGCATTGAACCCGAAAAACGTCGAAGCCATTCTCAACATGGGGCATATCTCGGAACTGCAAGAAGATTATCACAAAGCAGTAGAATTCTACAAAAGGGCGATCGGGGTGAATCCCGGTGAAGCCTCGCCTCGTTTCTTTCTGGCTTTCCTCTATGATCAACACGATATGTTTGATGAGGCGATCCAGGAATATCAGGGTGTTCTTGGAATCAACCCCTCCCATGTCAATGCTCTCTTTAACATGGGAAACCTGCACGTTCAATTAGGTGATTATAATCAGGCAATAAATTACTTCGAGCGGGTACTGTCAGTTAACCCGGACAATGCGGAGGCCTGGAATAACCTGGGTTCTATTTATGAGGCGATGAAAAATTATGAAGAAGCTGTTAAGGCCTATCAAAAGTCCCTCTCTTTAAATCCCTTTCAGGAAGAAGCAAATGTGAATCTCGCCCACATTCAATACAGGCATTACATTTCAAACCCGGACAGCGCAACCAGGAACAACATAGTCCGCAGACTTCACTTTGTCCTGTCTGTTAATCCACGGAAGATTAAGGCCCAGAAACTCCTGGATGAGCTGGCCAAAGAAAAATGCTGATTTTTCGGAGGTTTTCCGCTTTTACTTAAGTTTTGCCGTAATAAATTCCCTGATATCACTCCACGCGGAAATCGGATCAATGGCTGGTGAAGATGCCAGATCAGGGTACTTCTTAAGAACCTGTGCCGCAAGTACTCCTGCAACCTTCATGCGATGCTCCTGAGTGGATGATCGTCCCTGATCTAAAAGGTAAGCAGGGATGCTGATCTCGATCTTACACCCGTACATATCAATTTCTTCCAGAAAATCTCCTGTAGTTGAGAGCGGTTCTTCGGCAACTTCCGGTTCTGCGACAACCGCAGGTTCTACAATAACTTCCTGTACTGCCGGTTCTTCGGCAATCTCCGGTTCTTCATTAACCACATGTTCTGCGACCACCTCAACAGCAGCAGTTTCCGGAGATTCTACCGCGGCAGATACCATTCCGTCCGTTTCATCGGCCTGATCATTCATCTGAAGTCCACTCACAACAGGTACCTCGGCAGAAGCAGCCACTTCTTTTTCAACTGTTTCCGGCTTTTCCTCCCGTTCTATTTGTTCGGCCAAGGATTCGTCAGCACGGCGGCCCTGAAACGCCTCCACGGAAAGCACCACAGGTTCGGCAGGAACAACTTTCGGCTTTTCATGAGCCGGTTCGGTAATTACCTTAATTTCACGCCTTTTCCGTGGCTTTCTCTTTTGGACTGCCTGTCCCGTCAAGTTCTGGAAACGCTCACCGATCTGATGAACAACCTCTCCCTTGACTTCGCTGAATTGATTCGTCTCACCTGCTTTAAGTGACAACTTACAGATCTTGTTGATCAGACGGGGAACCCCGTGTTCCGAGTACTCCCATAAAAAAGTATATGCTTCATCTGTAAATATTTTTCTCGTTCCTCCGACAATCCCGAGCCGGGTCTCAACATAAGCTTTCAACAGTTTCTCAGATTCGATCTTATCGATCCGGCTGAATGTCCCGATTCGCTGCAGCAGATTTGCGCGTTTCGGGTGCTCCAATCTACGTGCCAGCTCCAGCTGTCCGGCAAGCACTATGGTAAACAAATTTCTCTGATCATCCTGCATATTGGTCAGCAATCTGAGACTCTCAAGATTAGCAGGAGACATAGCATTTGCCTCATCTACAAAAACCAGAACTTTTTTCCCGGCATCCATGGTTTCAAATAGAATTTTGTTAAATACTTCGAGGAGATTAATTCTTCTCCTTTCGTCACATTGCTTCCCGGTCAACTGACCGATAATTTCCCGTAAGAGTTCAATAAAGGTCATATCGGGATTAGTGATCAGAGCGATCTTATACTTCTCTTGCTCCAGAGAATCTATAATGATACGAATAGACAAAGTCTTGCCCAAACCCACATCACCGACAATCACCGCAACGCACTCATTACCCTCTTCGATGGCAAACAGTGTTTCCGCAATAGCATTTTCCATCGAAGCATGGCAGTCCACATACATCGTCGGGTCAGGAACATTGTCGAAAGGCGGCTTTTTCAAACCCCAATATTCATAATACGTCATTCCAATCCTCCTGTATGCCTACGCATCGAGACAATTGAAAATCTCCTTACTCCTTGAGAGATAGTCAATGATATCTTCGAGCAGAAAACGTCTTAGCCTACCGATTTTATAACTTTTGATCTCTTGAGATTTAACAAGTCTCATCAAAAAACTTTTACTGATCTGCAGCATCTGACATACATGTTCCGATTTAAGCATCTTTACCGTTTCCACTTTCCTGAACTGAAAGTTGAAAACAATTTGTCCATCCTGACAATGCTCGACGTCCATAGAAACGCCGCTTGATTCTCCGTTTAAGAAATACTTGACATATTGACTTGACTTGACGAGATTATACTGTTCCGGTGTTAATTTAAAGGAAACCGCATCTTTGTTGTCTTCGGGAAAACCTTCAAGAGCAGGCGCTTCTTCATCTACGTTACTTGAGCTCTGTTTCAATGCCCGGATTGGGACATCCGTCAGTTCTTGTGCCGGCAACGCCTGGGCATCTACATCAAAAGACTGTATATTCCCCGGTTCATGAGGCCCCTTCTTCCTTCTCCTCACAATAGAAATCTTTTCCATAATCCTCCCGCCTGATGCTACGGAAAACCAGTAACGCCATATTTCGTTTATGTGTTGAGAGTTTTAAAAACTACATTCATAGACGCTCAAAAATCTTGAATCTACGGCTTCCGAATCCAATTTTCACTATTTTGCAAAAATCCCCGATTTATATCAATATAGTCAATTGCTATAACAAACAACATGGCACAAATCAACATAAACTTTGTAACTGCTAAAAATTTAGAAAACAGGCTGAAAAGAAAACTTATCAAAGTTCTTCAAGTCTTGATTACAAAGCAAAAAGCCCCTATTTCCTCTACATATAATATCCCCAATGTTCCTGCCTTGAATTATGACCTTTAACTTATAAGTTTCTTACATTCTATCAAACAAATAATGTTGACACCTAAAGCTGCTTCATCTATACTCCGAAAATCCAAAAGGTAACTTTTTATCAGGGAAAAACACCCTATCTTAAATACTGACCATCCCAATTATTGCAGAGATCCATTACCGTAAGAGTTTCTATATCTAATTCATGGTAGACGTAAAGTGAAAGCTAAAAGCGCAACCCTCCAGCAAATAGAGAAGAACGGTTTAATACTTATCTCTCTTGTAATGGTAATAATCTACTGGATTCTTGATTCCATGGCGTCGGATCAAGTGCTTACCCGTACAATGATTGTATGCTTTGTTATTGTTTACGGTTTTTTTACCCAGATGCTGATTAATTCCCGCGAAGCAGCTCTTAAAGAAAAAGACAGGACTCAACAGCAACTGGTTCAGACGGAAAGCCTTGCCGCTATCGGGCAGCTTGTAGCCGGCATAGCCCATGAATTGAATAACCCCCTTGCAAGTACATCAAGCCTGATTCAAAATGACATTGAATTGATCAATGAACAAAAGGAAAAAACTGAGATTGATCGTGAGATACTTAATGATCTCGAGTTTTCCTTAAAGGAGCTGAAACGGGCCGGTTTAATCGTAAAAAGTGTTTTAGGCCTGTCACGTCAGACACAAACATACGTTGAAGATGTTGATATTAACGCAAATATAGAAGATGCCTTGAGAGTTCTCTACAATCAATATAAACATACTAAAGTGGATATCGTAAAAGATTACGAGGAAAATCTGCCGAAAGTTAACGGTAACTTCGCAAATCTCGGCCAGGTATTCATAAATATAATCAAGAATGCCTTACAGGCGTTGCCCGATGGTAAGGGCACTATAACCTTAAAAACACAATACAGGAGAGATACAAACAGCGTAACGATAGAGTGCCGTGATACAGGTTCAGGAATTCCTCCTGAGATTATTAATGACATCTTTAGACCATTTTTCAGTACAAAGGAAGTTGGTAGTGGAACGGGCCTTGGTCTTTATATCTCCCACGAAATCATCAAAAAACATGAAGGGCTTATCTCGGTAAGCAGTAAACAGGGCAAAGGTACAACCGTTACTATAGACCTGCCCTGTAAAGTGAGGACAACATGATGAAAGTCTTGGTTGTGGATGACGAAGAAGGCGTCAGGATATCCCTGAAAAAAGTCCTGCAGAGAGACGGCTATGATGTTCTTTTAGCAGAAAACGGTATGCAGGCCATTGAAATAGTCCAAAAGATGCTCAATGAAATAGACACGGTCATCTCAGATTTCAAGATGCCCGGTCTGGACGGTTTGGAAACACTTACGGAAATCGGCAAGCTTAACCCCGAAATTATCAGGATTATCCTGACCGGTTATGCAACACTCGACCGTGCTATCGACAGCGTAAATTCGGACATTGACGGTTTTTTAACCAAACCCTTCGACAATAATGAACTCAGATCGAAGGTCAAGGAATTTACAATCAAAAAACGGCTGAAACAATTCGTGCCCGTTCAGGTTATGAAGGAGCTGCAAAAATTCAGTAAAAACCTTGATCCCCGGAACCAGAAAATAACCATTCTCTTTACGGATATACGGGGATTCTCCAAAATATCCCAGGCATTAACTCCCCAGGAATTATCAGAGCTTCTTAATCTTAACTATTTCTATCCCCTCGACAACATCATCTTCGCATTTAATGGTACGCTTGACAAACACATCGGTGACAGTATTATGGGAATATTCGGCGCCCCGATTACCCAGGATGACGATGCGCACAGGGCGGTTGCCTGCGCGATTGAAATGCGTAAAAAAGTTGCCGAGATAAACAAAGAAATCAGCAAAAAGAATTTAAAGATCCCCGTTGGCTTCGGGATCAGCACCGGTGAAGCCATGGTTGGAATTTTTGGGTCAACAGTAAGAAAAGAATACACCGCCCTGGGCCGCCCTGTAAATCTGGCGGCGAGACTGGAGCGGATCGCCCTGGAAGACCAGATTCTTATCTGCGGCGAAACTTTCGCGGCAGTGAAAGATTCCTTCCGGACCGAAGCGATAGACCCCGTAAACATCAAGGGGATCGAAGAAAAGATGGCGATCTATAACGTCATTGACACGTTTTAGACCTTCAACTAAAATCCAATTTTAATCTGCCTGGCAAGTTCCTTGTTGCACTACTTTAGTCCAGCAGCCACCATAGATCTTACATTATTCCTTATTATAACGCATTTTCTTGTCGCAGGATATCCAGCATATCTTTATGAAGAACTGCTATCTTATTCTCAACTACATCCCATACGATATCGTAATCTACGCCGAAATAGTTGTGAATTAACCGATCTCTCATGCTGGCTATTGCTCGCCATTCTACTTCTGGATAACGATTCTTCAGATCTTGCGGTACTTTCTTTGATGCTTCGCCAATAATCTCAATGCATCGCACAAAAGCACGTCTTAGTGTCGCATCACCAAGAAAATGTTCTTTGCTTAAACCTTCTTTTTCGAGCATCAGATATTCGGTTTCGTCGAGGATGTGACGAAGATATTCAAGCGGCGAGAGAGGCATACTCGGCTTCTTTCAGAATATATGGACCAATATATGGACTGAGTGATTCTAATGTTATTAATTCGACTCTATTCTTTAGGACATCCTCCAGGAAACAGGAAAGGTTCATGAAGTTATCAAAGGTCTTTCGTTCAGACTCGAACTCCACCAGTAGATCAATATCACTGTCAGGACGTTGTTCTCCACGAACAAAGGAACCGAACAAACCAATCCTTTTTACGCCGAATGCCATTAGATGGGATCGGTTGTAATGTAATATAGTTAGAATATCCTGCTTTGTTCTGAATGTAGTTTGCATTGTATTCCTTATAATATGAAACGTATTGTTTCGCCAAAAGTATAGTGCACGCTTGTTAGCGTGTCAATGAGATTTTAGCCATAGCTTTGCATTGAACAAGAAAAGTAGGGGCTGACCTTCTTTTTCGATTGATGTAGCGCTTTGAATATTAGATTCATCGGCGCTCAGAAACATTTTCCCATGTACGTCTCGCTACACTTCGACGGCATGGTGCCCGAAAAATCTTTAATTCGCGCCTTCCGAATCCACTTTTTAGTATTTAGTGAGAATATCTGGTAGTTGACCATCGAATAACATTTCCATCGAGGTCATTCAGAGGATAATTTTTCACAGCTGATTTATACGTTATTTCTTCTAATTGCCAAAGAACTGCAATTAGAAGCATTACCTTTATTAATATGCATCTTTTCTGTGATCTATTGTAAGAAGTAACACTGTTTTTGTTTCTTCGCTGATACTATAGAATAATCTATATTTCCCTATCCTGTATCTCCATGTTTCCGGATTATAATTCAGGAGCTTTTTGATATTCAGTCCGAAATGCGGTTCTTGCCTGAGTTGCTTTGCGGCATATTCTTCTATCTTTTTTTCAATTGGCAGTCGGCCACTCTTGGGAAGCTTATCGAGTGACCTCTTGAATTCTTCCGTTACAAAAATTCTATAATTCTATACATCACAGAAAATATCCGCGGCCTGATTTGGCGTCTTCAATCCCCCGTTGAAGACTCTCATTCAAATCTGTATTTCCTTTAATTTCATCCATTTCAAATTCATCGACATACTCAACAGACTGAATATATCGCAATGTAGCCGTCTCAATAAAATTCGAAATAGGCCGGTTTTCCTGTTCCGCCAGCCGCTTGAAGACTTCGTACTTATCATCGTCAAGACGCAGGGTAATTGTTTTCGGCATATCCACCTCCTGAACATAATTTATTCATTGATATTCTAACAGTCAAGAAAATTTCTGTCCCCCTATTTCCCGAAGAATTTTGAATCCGGCAAGGTGTCTCTATGGGAATCAGGGCTCTTTCCTCCTGTTATCCCCTCATTTCAAAGGCTAAAAAATGCCTACGACTATCGAACACGGGTTTTCATTTTTTAAAAGTCGTTACTGTTTTTGAAATTAATCTCGAATTTGCGAATAGTCACTGTCTGTGTCAACCCGCCTGTCGCCTGTGTCCACCCGAAGATTATTCTGTCGAATTTGTCATGCCATGTCTGGTTAAGTGTGATGGTCTGCTGGAATGAGGGGGGATAATCGCCGTTTTGATTAAACTTTTTACTCGTATCGTCAAGTTTGACGCCATTCGAATCCTGGTAGCCAGCGACAGCATAAGCCTTCAACCAGGCCCGTAATTTGTACTTTCTGTAATCTGGACTTATCGGATTATCAACCCGATCAATTTCCAACCTAAATGACAGCATTCTACCAGCTGGTGAGCTTATTGGATAACCGAAACTATCAAAGTCACGAATCATAAATGGATATGTTCCATCCGGATTTGTATCACCGTTTTCCGGATTTTTCGGATTGTTCGCGTCGCCCCTGCCGTGACGGTTGTCATCGTATGTGTTGCTTTGAGGACTACACTCTGAAGTATTATCGGTGCCCCAGTAAGAAAAAGCTGCATGTTTAACCGGTGAAATAAAAGAAATATCTTTCCGGCTGTTGCAAAAAGGAGAGCAAACAGTATCTGCACCGGCAATATGAGGATCGAATTCAACCGCGATCTTTGGCGGCTGAAGACCATTCCCCGTAAGCCCCGGACCAGCATAGGCCATATATTCCCCACAGCTTCCTCCGCCGCAATCCGTAACATTGTTAATATATAAAGGAGACGCCACAGTACCATTATTATGAGCACTGATGATGGCAAACGTAAATCCATCCGCCCCCCAGTTAGTGTTGTATTGAAAATCAAAATAAGCCCGAATCCCTTTATTAAAGTTACATCTTCCCGCGGTACAATCGGAGCCATTGCTATCGGCCCACCCCTGATACCACACACACCCTGCCGTGCCTGTTGCTCCCAAACCTAAATTAATCTGCCGGTTCACCGTATCAACCGTCACCCCGCTATTTCCTGAGACTCCTTTAGCAGGTGTAGCCAGGGCCGCCATACCCGCCGCACCTTCTCCCGCAAAGCTGAATGGAGGGGGTGGTGTACCTGGTTGACCGGATAGACCCGGATTATATTGGGCAATAATCTTTTTACTTGCCTCGTTAACTGTGCCGGTGGAAGTAATTTGATTACCTGTAATTCCAAGAAAGAATTTACCGTTAACAGATCTATCAGTATTATAAAGGAAATAATCACCCGATGGCGGCGGACTATCATTCCATTTGATACTGGCATAGTCTTTACCTGCCAAAGCGAGGTAATAGGCTCTGTTCTGACTACTAGTACCTACTCCGCTTGAAATGGATGCCGAAAACATGTAAAACATGCCCAAGCCGAGTGCGGCAATCATGGTCATGCCTATAAGTGTGAAGACAAGGACATTCCCCCTATAATTTGAAAGTAACATGATTTATCCCTCATCTCCGGGACTAAGAACCACGCGATCAGGACCAGCTATGATTATTCGCGTGTTGTCATATCCAATTAATTCCAGAGTTACTTCAATGATGGAAGTCGTGCCGGGTAAATAACTGCCTGAACATGAAGAAGTACCGCAGTAATTTAACCTGAATAATTTTACCTTATCGATCAATATGTCACCACCAGTGCAGTCAACAGCATTCATTTTTAAAAGAAGCGGACTACTTTCCGTACCGGACCAGCATATGGAAACATCTTGAGTTACAGTCTGATTTAATCTCTTATATGTAAGGGTTGATACCGCACCATTAGAAATGGATTTAATAGCGCGGAATTCTTTCCTGAGCCTTGTAATCGCTATTTGTCCATGTTGTGCTATTTCTGTATTTTTCTTTGAGAGGACATAACCCGTTGCAATTTTGGAAAGTCCCACCCCGGCAATAACGCCAATTATCGCCATGATCACGATTGACGTAATGATTTCTACCAGTGTAAAACCACTATTGTTATGTAATGTACCACCCATTAATGAAGCCTTAATTTTCTTTTGCCATGAACAGGGCAGTTAATGTATCGCCATCATCATTTTTGATAGTTACTCTCAGAATATTCTCCGGATCACCACTTACAATATCAGTTTCAACAGTGGATACAAATTTAATGAATTTATTCTCGACGACATAATACTCATATGGTGGATTTGAGCCCTGACCATAATTATTCTTCTTATTATTTAAATCAGGTGTTCCAACTGTCTCTTTTAAGTATTGAAGAAGTCGTATCCACTGAAGACGAGGCGTACTCGTTCCTTCGGGAATTGAGCTGCCGCCAGTTTTAGGCCAGGCTGGTTCCGTGCTGCCACTTGTTCCACCTACTTTGCACCGATAAAAATGGCCGTTCGGACCTTTCTTGCCGTCAACTGCAATATAAGTGTCCGTAGGCATCACAATGTCACCAACGGAATATTGCACGCCACTTTTCCACATTCCTGCTCTTGTAGTTATCCACCTCCATGGTTTTACATTCCATACAACGGTCCCATCACCAACTTTATTATCATCTCTCCAGATTGGTTCAGACGTGCCACTTGTACCTGCGGTAATGCAAGTATAATAACGTCCATTCATGCTTATGGGTAGGACCTTGTCGCCAACACTATAATTCGTTAAACTTTTCCACTTTGGGAATTGATTATAATCCGCAGTTATATTTGCCATGACTCTGTTCAGATTCGATGATGATCTCAACCATTTGATGGGATCGCTGCTCTTTACTAAAGAGGAGGATAAAAATGTGATCATCATCGCGCTGAAAATTGCCACGAAAAAGACCGTAATAATAATCTCTATAAGTGTAAATCCCGATTGTCTTATGCAATTTTTACGCTTCATGGGATAAAACCGGTATTTTTTGTAATGATAATTGTTTTCTTAATGCTCGACTGAGAGAGCTCGAGATTTACGTCGTTTGTTCCCGGCGATCCCCAATCATTAAATACCACCACTGTACCCACCCCTGAGGTTATATTGATTCCTTCCGGGAAGCTGTGTGTCTCAGAAGGGGGAGTTTCGCCGGGGAGATTAAATGCCACTCTTGTCCCTACATCATTACGCCTGTAGAGCGTATATGTTTTTGCGTCGGCTATTTCGAGTTCCCAGCGGGGATTATTATTTGGTTGTAAGGTATCGCCCATCGCCTTGATCTGTGCAAATCTCAGGTGCGATTTTATAATCCCTTCCTGCGCGATTAAATCCGCATCATTCGTCGAATACCTGTTGACGGCCACAGGGGTAAGAATGGCGAGCAGGATCAATACCACCACAATCTCGATCATGGTGAAGCCGCGCTGATTGATATTACATTTGCAGAATCGTTTCATGGTCCAGGAGGTAATTATTCTGTGACGGTTTCAGATTTTTTTCAAAATCCAGATAGCTCAGGCCGGATTAGCGCAAGATTGAACCGAATGTTCCTGCGGGAATTACCTTCCGCGGATGAGGAACAATGACAAATCTGTTATTGGGGCGAACTTTTTTGTGGCTTCCGGTATGCCCGGTTTCTACAAATCCATGAGACAATAGAACTGAAATGATGTGTTCCGATGAATACCGTTCAGGCATTGATGAGGGCCTCGCCGACGATGGCGTCTTCAACGGAATGATAGAGCTGCTCGGTGTCTTCATCGGCAAGATATAACGAAACCGCATCCTTCAGGTTTTCAACAGCATCGTCAACAGATGTTCCAAAGCCGGCGATATCTAAATTAAGGCACTGTGAAACACAATACTCCCCTTCACGGTAAACAACATATTTAAATGATTTCATAATAGCATTCCCTTTTCATCTGATGACAGCAAACTTCCAAAGCAAAATTAATTAACATGCCCGTTAGATTATTTAAATTTCATAAGTTTGTCAAATTATTTGGAATGTAAATCCATAAATCATGTATCTTTCTTTTTGACATACTTACATTTTGAAAGAGATTGTTGCGATTTGCAAGGTTAATTATATCATGGATAAAAAATAAACCTTATCCTGCATTCGCAATGCTCCAAGCCGGATTATAATTCCCAATATCACCGCATGTTCAGAAATTATCTCCTTTTTTACTCGACACAGGCATTCCCCCTGAGGAACGTTTCGCCAAGGTATAGCGCGTACCCCCATATTAAAAAGTAATAGTTGACCGCCTTCCGAAAGTTATGTTAAAAATAGATCGAAATTAAAGTCAACCATAATTGGGGGTGATTCAATGAAAACACTGCCACTTTCAGAAGTGAAGATGAAGTTAAGCGCCCTTGTTGATTTTGTAACCACTTCTGATGAAGAGATCATGATCACAAAAAACGGGCGCCCCGCAGCAATATTAATCAGCCCGGATGAACACGAAAGCTGGAAGGAAACGCTTGCCGTACGCTCCGATACCATGCTTATGGATGAGATCCGGAACGGCCTTATGCAATTGAAAGATAAAAAAGCGAAACTTTATACACTCGAAGAGCTGTAAATGAGTGACATATACAGACTCAGGATACCCGACTGCATAGCGGCCACCATTCGTGGGATGCATCCACTGCTGAAAAAGAAGATAAAACGATCACTTCAATTTATCTTATCAGAACCGTTTTCAGGAAAAGCTCTAAAAGGCGAACCGGCAGACTTAAGAAGCTACCGCATCAGCCGATTCAGGGTAATCTATAGAATATCGGGGAAAAAGATCGAAATTGTAGCCATAGGCCCACGGAGCCGCATTTACGAAGAAACATACAGGGAAATCAGAAAAAGCAGACAAGATTGAATTTTTATCACCCTTCGTAACGGCACACCGGCAGGAGTGTTTCGTTATTCATTCCTGTAATAAATAATCGAAACTTACAGGATTCCGCCCGGCCGTAGAGATCACTTCGTCCATTCCCTTCAGGGATTTCGCTCTATTGGATTTTATCACTTCACGGTACTTTCCCATCTTCAGGGCCTCATCGAAGTACTCCATCGCATCCTTTTTTTCTCCCAGATAGTAGTGGGCAATGGCCAGGTTATTAAGCGCCTCCGAATTTTCAGGCAGCAGCGTAATGGCGGTTCTGAAAAACCATAAAGCTTCACTGTAATCACCTATCCAGATGAAATAGACGCCAAGATCATTGTAGCCCTTATGGTTAAGAAAATTCAAAACAAGGACGCTTCCAAACTGCCTGAGTGCCTCCCGGCCGTCGTTTGCCCTGAAAGCCGTAATCCCTGCCTTAAGGTGTGCGGATTCTTTTTTCATTGAATCCTCTTCCGGTTCGACCAGTTGTTCAATTCTGAATAACGGGTAGTATTTTTTAACTTTTAGAAGAGTAACGGCAAGGTTTCCCAGGGCCTTTCTATAATCTGGTCTGATCGTGATCGCCTCATGATAGAGAAATATTGCCTCAATCAAATCGTCCTTTACGATGCAATTAGCCAGGTTATTACGCGCCCAGTAACTGCCGGGATTAACCTTTAAGGCATGGGTGTACAATTTAATCCCGTTCTCCCAGGTCTTCGCCTGAACGAAGGTTGTCAGCATAAGCATTACAAGGATAAGGAAAACAGGCAATAGATGAAAAAACCTTCTTTCCCGGCGGATAAATATCGCGACGGCCAAAGCCGGTCCCATCATGGAAAAGTAGAGATAGCGATCCGCAACCGTCGAGAACCGCTGAAACAAAAAAGGAACGATACCGGATACGGGAAGGAAACCCGCCAGAAATATGAGAAAACATGCCAGGTAAAGGGGGCATCTCCGCCGCAGACACCAGAGCGCAACAAGTAAGCCCAGGGAAACGGTCCAGGAGAGGTATCCCCACCATTGGCTAAGAACAAATTCCGGAGTGCGGGCATAATCAATACCCAGCGATGCGGGATAAAATAATTTACCCAGATAAAATGTTGCCGCATCGAAGGCAACAAAAGGTCTCAACCATACAGGCGATATGTATGGCAGCAACTCTGTGCTTTGTACGTGGATCGTAACAAGCATTGATAACAGTGAGAGGATAACCCAGGGGATAATGTTCCTCAAGTTGGCTTTATATTCTATCCGGAAAAAGAAGTGATTGATGATGACAAGAAAGAGGGGAACGACAACACTGACAGGTTTTGCCATGAGGGCAGGAAAGAAACAGGCCAGCGAAAGGCTGTAGTAGAGGTTTTTTAGCCGGTTGTCTTTAGCCTCCTCTGTTTTCAGGCGCTGATAGATCAGGTAAAGCTGAATGGAGAGGAGGGAAAAAAAACAGGCCAGCAGTGTTCTCAGCTCGGTAATATAAGCCACGGTTTCCACCTGGACGGGGTGGATGCCAAAAAGTAAAGCACCCAGGAAGGCGGAAAACTTATCTTTAACCAGTGAAGATACGATCAGAAAGATGAGGACTGTGTTCAGCAGATGAAGGAAAATATTTATGAGGTGGAATACCCGTGCATGAACGAGATACTCACTGTCCTGGGGCAGATGGTGAGAAACAGAACTCCATAATACGGACCATACTGTATAGGTAAGAGGGATATAGAGTTTTAAAAAAGGTTTTTTCCAGTAATTCAGGATGTTTTCAACGCTACCCTCTTTTAGAGGTTCGTTTTCTGTGATGTTGGGCAGATCATCCCATACAAACGAACTGTTATTAAAGAGCGGGGCATACGAAAGAGATAAAAGGCAGACAATAATTAAGGTTGATATGGCAAAGCGGAAGGATGGCAAATAAAGCACCTGTTTTACGGAGACAAACCCTTGCCAGCTCTCCCAAGTGTGTCCCCCCCCCATCCACGCGGGGAGGGGCACAGAAGAAAGGATATTATCCGACATTGAAGGGTCTTACTTTTATTCCGAAACGCTTACTGTCCAGAAGTAAGGCTCGTTGGTCGTGTCATCCGGTGCGACCCTGGTAAAGGTGACAGTCTTGCCTTTAAAGTCAAATCCAGTAGCGCTCACAATAGAAAGATTGCTGTTCCAGTCTTCTCCCAGTTTTGTATCCGGCCCGGATACGGTGTCACCATTTCCTGCGGTTAAACTTAAGCCCGGCGCCGGATAGGCGCCGAGGCCATCCTTCAATTTCCACTCCGCGAGTTTCAATCTTTCCCGGGCACAAAGTTCCGACTTAGCGCCGCCTGACGATTTCTCTATTGCATCCTTGCGCATATCGAGATACTTCGGAATCGCTACCGCCGCCAGAATACCGAGGATAACAAGCACGGCAATAATCTCAATGAGGGTAAAACCTTCTTCATTTTTCATGATCTTTCTTGTTTTAATCATTTTAAACCTCCCTGAAACGATTTTCTTTTCGTTTTTTACTCTAATCTACCGCATCTTGCATGCCATACATTAAAGCTAAGGGGACACGGACCACGGAATATATCCCCGTAAAAACATAAGTATCTGTTAATATTTGATATTTATTTTATAAAAATCTTACTTTGCGATAAAGGACCCGACCTCTGGTAAAGTACGAAGAGCCAGGTTCTTCGTACAATGATGGTTAATCTACATTTTTTGTAGCTGTTTGTTTGAAAGGATCGGTGTCTATCCCGTATTTTTTGATCCGGTGCCAGAGACTGCGCTGGTTGATGCCGAGAACTTCGGCAGCCCTTGCCTGAACTCCCGCGGTACGGTTCAGGGCTTCGATGATCAGGCCTTTTTCAACCTCCTCCAAACGTTCATCAATTGTCGTGGAATCGGGGAAACCTTCGGAGACCTGGCCGCTCATTGGGCCTATAATATTTGCCGGCAGATGCGACGGCTCGATGAGGCCGTCTTCAGTAAGGACGGCTGACCTTTCTATGGTATTTTGAAGCTCCCTGATGTTACCCGGCCACGAATACCCGGTAATTACCTGAAGGGCCGGTGGAGATAGTCTGACCGATTCAGATTTTTTTTCGAGAAAATGTTCTACCAGATAGGGAATATCTTCCCGGCGCTCCCTTAAAGGCGGCAGGTAGATGGAAAAAACATTGATTCGGTAATACAGGTCTTCCCGAAATAGTCCTTCTTTGACCATCTGGGGAAGGTTCTTGTTCGTCGCCGCGATAAAACGGATATTTACTTTGATTGTCCGGGTTCCCCCCACCCGTTCAAACTCTTTTTCCTGCAAGACGCGCAGTATCTTTGCCTGCGTTGTAAGAGGCATGTCACCGATTTCATCTAAAAAAACGGTGCCGCCGTTGGCGGCCTCAAATTTGCCGATTTTTTGAGAGATTGCACCGGTAAATGCCCCCTTTTCATAGCCGAACAGTTCACTCTCAAGGAGATTTTCCGGGATTGCCACGCAATTAATTTTGACAAATGGTTTTCCGCGGCGCAGGCTGTATTCGTAAATACTTGTTGCCACAAGCTCCTTCCCTGTTCCGCTTTCCCCCGATATGAGAACGGTCGAGTCCGTCGGCGCAACCTTCAGTATCTGCGTGAATATACCTCTCATAACCTTGCTCTGACCGATAATACCCGGGAAAAGTTCCTTTGCCTCAACCTTACTCAGAATATTTGTGACCTCAATAAATACATCGGAGAAGTGCTCCAGCGTATCTTTTGCCTGTTTTTCTTTTTCCCGTGGTTTCGGAAAGACCGGCAGGCTTTCCGCCTTTTTTATAAATTTCGTAACCGGTCTCAGCATAATCCACGTAATTATCAGGCCAACAATAAAAGTCAGGAACGCAACGGCAATCTCCCACACCATAAATGGCCAGACTTTAACATTTGCAACTCCCCCACTTAGCAGACGGGCAGTAATAATAACCCATAAAAGGGACAGACCGCTGAAAGTGAAGGGAACCAGAAAATACAAGCTGACAGGAAAATATTGTTTTCTTATTTTCTTCATTCTCATTATTTAGCCATTTGGGTCAGGTTCCACATGGGTAAAAATATTGCCAGTGCAAAAAACCCTACTACGGCAGCTAAAGCAACTATCAAAACGGGGCCGATGAGATCTGAAAGTCTCTTTACCGTATAGCTCACCTCATCGTCGTAATGCTCTGTCACCTGAAGCAACATCTCTTCAATATTCCCTGTTTCTTCCCCAATGGCAACCATGTCTACAACCATGGGGGTAAAGTACTTGGAGGAACCGAGGGGAACGGCTATACCGCGTCCTTCTTTTATCTGTTCCCGGATCCCGTCGAATTCACGCGCAATGGCCTTATTACCGATGATACTGGACAAGACCGTCATCGCGTTAATGACAGGGGTACCGCTGGAATATAACATGCCGAATATACTGGCAAAACGGGACATAGCCGCCTTTATGAACAGGGGGCCTAAAAAGGGAATGCGGAGGATTAAAGAATCTTTTATGTATTCTCCCTGTTCTGTTTTGAAAAAGCTTTTTAACCCCACGATCAACGCAATTAAACCAAAGATAAGCAGGTGCCAGTAATGGAATAAAAACTGATAGAGCATTATGGCGATCTGAGTCGGAATAGGAAGGGTAAGGCCGGACTTGGAAAACATCGACGCAAATTTTGGCACGACAAAGGTAAGCAGAACAAAAAAAGCAATGGTTAAAGTGATGCAGACGACCATAGGATATTGCAGGGCGGATTTGATATCGGACTTAATCTTTCCTTCATGTTCAATAATATATATAAGACGGTCAAGCGCCTCCGGGACAGTGCCGCTCATCTCTCCCGCTTTGATCATGCTGCGATAGAGCGGTGAGAATATGGTCCCATGCCTGTTCATGGCCGCAGACAGCCCTGATCCGCTTTTGATATCCTGGGAAATTACAGAGATGGCGGCTTTTAGGGTACGATCCTCTGTCTGGGCCTCCAGGACCTGAAAAGACCTTACCAGGGGCACTCCTGCTTTGAACAGAGAGCGGAACTGTTTTGTAAAGATAATTAAATCGGTTATCCCTACAGGGCTTAGTTTCTGATTGAGTCTCTGCCACCATCCGGCTTGTGAAGCCGCCCCCACTGTTTTTTTCTCCGTCACCTTAGAGGGGATATATCCCCTGTCGGCAAGCATACCCGCCGCTATCTCGGCGGATTCAGCCTCTATGTCGCCGGTGATAAAACCTCCCTGTTCGTTTATGGCTTTGTAAAAATAGTTAGGCATAATTAACGTCCCTGCTCCCTGACCGCTCTTCTACATTATCACCGCTGAGGTTGCTTCTTCAAGTGTCGTTATCCCCCGGAGTACCTTATTACCCGCGTCGTATTTCAAGGTTCTGAGGTTACCCTCTTCTACGGCCTTGCGCGCAATTTCATGGGCTGAACATTTTCTCATAATCATGTCCTGGATCAAATGGTCGTTAATGAGTACCTCGAATATACCTGTTCTTCCCTTATACCCCGTATTTAAACACTGGTTGCAACCCCGGCCGCGCTGAAAATTCGCAAAGTCCCACCTTTCAAGTCCCCAGGAGGCAAGCACATCTTCGGGTGGATTGTACTGTTCTCTGCAGTACGGGCAAACAGTTCTCACCAGGCGCTGGGCAATAGAGACCAGGAGGGTGGAAGAAAGGAGAAACGGTTCAATTCCCATATCAATAAAACGCGAGATGGCTCCAACTGCATCGTTCGTATGTACCGTACTTAAAACACGGTGACCGGTCTGCGCAGCTTGCGTGGCAATTGCCGCTGTTTCGCCATCCCTGATCTCGCCGACCATTATTATATCGGGGTCCTGACGGAGTATTGATCTTAGACCACTGGCAAATGTCATCCCTGCTTTCCTGTTCAGCTGGATCTGCCTGATATTTTCAATCCGGTATTCCACAGGATCCTCCAGGGTCATGATATTGCTGTCAGGACGGTTGAGTTCGTTCAAGATAGCATAAATGCTTGTACTCTTACCGCTTCCCGTCGGTCCGGTGCTCAGTATCATACCGTAAGGTTTCTTTACGATAGCCCTGATTTTCTCTATATCCGATTTGACCATCCCGATGCGATCCAGTGAATATATCCCCGCACTTGTATCCAGAAGCCGCAGGACGAGATTTTCTCCGTAAATGGTCGGTATGGAAGACGCACGGACATTGATTTCTTTCTTCTCCATGCGAAGGGTAAACCGCCCGTCCTGAGGTATCCTCGTTACGGTAATATCCATATTTGACAGGATTTTTATCCTGGCTGCAATTCCTAAAAACATATGTTTGGGGGGAGATTGTACCTCATGGAGCTTGCCGTCTATACGGAACCGAAGCTGTATATTATTCTGCTGGGGACTGAGGTGAATATCACTGGCCCCCTCGTGTATGCCCTGGACAAAGATCGAGTTAACAAGCCTTATAATAGGTGCCTCTCCTGCCATGTCCTGAAGGGAAGCTAACTGTATATCTGCCATACCCTCGTCTTCGTCTTTTTCCTGAACAAGTTTAGCTTCAATATCTTCTATGCTATCCAGGACACTGCCAAGACCTGACTGAACACCGTAGAGATTGCTTATTATCTGATTCAGTTCACGCTCAGTACATACTACCGCTTCTACTTCACAATTTGTCAGTGTTTCAATAGCATCAAAAGTATTAATATCAAGGGGATCCAGCATGGCGATCGTTAATAGACGACCTTTTCTCGCCAAAGGTGCTATCTGACATTGCTGTGCGTAATCTATAGGGATTAATGCTGAGAGTTCGAGTTCACAGGGGTATTTACTGGGGTGAAATCTTCTTATTTTCAACTGCCTGCCGAGCACATCTATTATCTGTTCCTCGGTTACAATTCCTCGCTGGACAAGAATCTGACCGAGCTTCAGATCACTCTTCCCCTGTTCGGTAAGAGCTTTTTCGAGTTGCTCTTCCGTCAGCAGATTTTCCTCGATAAGTATTTCGCCTAACCTCTTTCTGCCGGCCATTCTTTTCCGCCCTCTCCTTATTCCAATTCTAAATCAAAGCGCTATCTTCGTTGATTTTTAAAAAACACTGTATCATCATCCGGTTTGGATATGATTTTTGCGTGTAACGTAAGCGGAGATGGTAAATTTCTTACCGCACCCAGGGCTGATTCCCTGTTGACATAACCATCTTTCAAGAAGATGGAGAATACCAGCCCTTCCCTGAAATTCCAGTACGGAAGAAACATTAACGACGGTAACGCACGTTCATAACTCTTGTATAATTCATAGATTTCTTCGATATTTTCGCCACTTGCTACCTGCACCCAGTATTTTCCAGGAGAAAGATGTTTTGATTTTGCGGGAAGCGCCGGAAGCTTGATCACTTCACCGGCTCTCACCTGATTAAGATCCTTGAGATGTTGATTCGCAAGGACAACCGCCTGAAATTGCTCAAAAGATAAATCCCCATAAAAATCAGCAGCTGTACGCCACACGGTTCTATCCTTTTTTAATCTCACCCCCCCCAGTAGATCAGGCATCGTTTTTGGAACCGCCGGTAATCCCGCCGACACCTCTTCTGCCACTGCTTCGGTCACAGAGGTTGTGCCCATACCAACCATCTCCGATGCAGAATTAATAACCGGAGAGGGATTCCGGACATTGATAAGGATTGTATGTTTTTTCTCTTTCCCGTAATCGAATATTTTAGAGGGGTACAGTCCTGCTACTATCACGAATACACATAAAGCGGTCAGGACCGTTGCCGCTATCCATTTTACATTCCTCCGCTGCTCTAAAAAGCTTCTCCCTCTACGGGCACAGGAACGAACGAGGAACCATCCGGCTCTTGAACGGTTCTGGATGATCAATGCCAGGATAATCTGATGACACAGAGTTACAATCTTCCTCGGATAACCCCCAGTTGCCATATAAAGAGCCCATAAACCCGGGTAAGTAAACAGTGAAGGCGCTTTATCGGTATCGCCGGCTTTTGCAAGACGGGATATGACCATGCCCCGTGTCTCCCGGAAATTAAGGGGATTCAGGAAATAGTAGAGGTTAACCCGGTCGGCGACGTTCATCATTCTCTTTAACGTCTGTTCAAATTCCCTCTGGGCAAAGATAACAATCTGGAGTATTTTATACTCATTCGTCTCGTAATTGAGAAATTCGCGCAGCAACTCAAGACAAAAATCCGGCAGTTTCTGCCCTTCATCAATAAGGAGAACTACCGTCCTTTCATCATCAACGGCCGATTTAAAGAGATAATTTTTGATGCTTTCCCTGAGCTGCCATTCGCTGTCAAGGCTATCCGATCCGGCAACGCCGAATGTCATCGCTACAACAGATAAAAATTCACGGGGGTTTGTAAAGGCTGGGTCCATGAGAAGGTGTGCTTCTATTCTTTCTCCATCCTTTTCAGAAGCGGCAAATTTAAGTAAAAGTTGGCGACAGAGAGTGGTTTTTCCTGTCCCCACATCCCCAATCACCACATTTAATCCTCGACGGAGACGTACGGCAAGTTCTAACTCTTGCAGGCAACCAGTATGCTCAAGAGAGGGGAAGAAGAATTCCGGTTCCGGCGAGTTGGAAAAAGGCTCCCTGTTCAGGTTTAAAATCCTGAAATAATCCATGGTTCCACTTCTCTTATTGAATAGAATTTGCCGGAGGCACAGGTGATTTTTCGCTTGCCGAAACCGCCTGAGTCGGCGGCAGTATTGTCGGAGTTATGAAAATGAGAACTTCCTGCATAGATTCGCTTTTACCTGCCCCCTTGAAAAACCATCCCAGCAGGGGAATATCCTTCAGCAAGGGGACACCGACTTGCGCATCCTCTTTCTTCTGTTTTGTCAATCCGGAGATAACAATCGTTTCCCCATCCTGAACGATCAGAGACGTGTTTGTCTCCTTTTTGTAGATGTAAGGGTTCCCCTGTACATTCCTGGAGTTGTCCACCTCATCCTTCTTTACCACCACTTTCATTTTGAGATTCTTGCCGTCAATCACATGAGGGGTAATCTCCAGCCGGAGAACCACATCCTCGAATTTTACCGACCTCGTAATAGCGCCGGTTGCACTTGTTTCTTCCGTTATATAGGGAACTTTCTCCCCGTTTTCCGTATACGCTGTTTGATTGTCCAGAGTTGTAATCGAAGGGCTGGAAAGGATATTCAATTTTCCTTCTTTCTGGAGAGCATTTAACTGCATCTCTAAAATGTTGCCCCCGATGGTCCCAAACATGAGACCCAGCGTCCCCGATCCTGTAATGGACGTCTGCGAAGGAGCATTAAAGGCAAACCCCTGACCACTCAGTCCCGTTCCGCCATACCCGGGAGTATAATTGCCGCTTATCGGATCGCCTGTACCCGACGTTCCACCCGGGGTGATCCAGATCCCTTTATCTCCAAATCTAGTACTGTACATGCCACCCCATGAAATCCCAAGATTACGGGCAGTGTCTTGAGTTGTCTCTACAATGTTGGCCTTTATCAGGATCTGCGGCGTAGGTTTATCTATTTCGTTGATAATCGGCATCATCCTTTCGAGGTCATCCCGGCTTGCCTGAATAATCAGGCTATTACTGTGTGCATTTACCTGTACCGATCCCCGTTGTTTACCATCCTTATCTTTTGTTAAAAATTCCTGAAGATTTTCTTTAAGCTTGGGGGCATCCGCATAATCGATGCTGATCACTCTGGTCAACAGGGGCTGCATCTGCTGAATGCTGATTTCCTGGGCCTTTTGCTTCAGCTCCCGGTCCTTATCTTCCAGGGTTATTACCCTGACAATATTTCCTTCCCACTGATAATACAGGCCCTGGTTTTGAAGAATACCCTTAAAAGCGACGTCCCAGGGGACTTCCTTGAAATCAACGGTAATTTCTCCCTTTACCTCATCTTTGATTAAAATGTTCTGCTCTTCAATTCGGGCCAATGCCCGTATAACAGCCTTGACATCAGCCTGCCGCATTTTCAGGGTAATTTTTCTCACCGGCAGTTGCCTGTCCTTAACAGACTTCACATCTTTTTCAAGAGAACTGCTCTCCTTCTGCGCACTCCCTGTAACGTCAATGTCTTTCCTGCCGGGAGCCGGAGAATGTCCTCTTGCCGTCTCTGCCATCTCTTGCCATTTTTCGAAGAAGGGATCTTTTTTTGTCGCCACTTCTTTTACACATCCCGAAAGGGCTATCACCATTCCCAGAACAAGCGCCAGTCTCCCCCACTTTTTCTTAAAAGCGGCGTTAAACAATATTATCCCCTCCTTCCCTAAAAAATTCACTCCTGCAATAAGATAGCGAATTCAGCTTCACGTCTTTCATTTAAAATCATAACCTTATCCGGATATATCTCTTTCAGAACATAACCTTCTATCTCTAAAGGTTCACCTGCTGCATACTCGATACCGTTGATTATCGCTATCTTCTTCCTGTTCATCTCTAAATAGCCGGAGTAACTGAATTTTGCTTCCGATCCGGGGCCGCTGTCTGCTTCGGCTTTTCCCTTAAGAGTTACCCAGTCACGAAAATATTTATTCAGATAAAACGGGTTATTCTTCCATTGCGTTTCAGCACGGCTGACTATGTAAGCATCAACAGCCGAGAGCTGATTTCCCGTTATGCCCGCGGTTATATCAGATACGAAAGCGCCCAGGTCGCTTGATTTTGCCGCCATATCAACCGGGGCATTTTTCGCCCGCGAGGCGATGAAGAAATCATAAGCACCATAGCAAATCACTATCGCCATAACGGAGAGAATGAGTATCTGTTGTTTTGTCAACTTCGGCATTTACTTCTATGCCCCTTTATTACTGACTTAAGGCAAGAATGGTTTTCACCTTGAATTCCATGACTTCCCGGTTCTGCTGAATCTGTATTTCCTCTATATGTTCTAAGTAAGGGACACCTCCCAGGGCAATTAAAAATCCGCGAAGATCAGGAAAATCACCCGCAATAATTATTTCAACAGGAAGAAAATTATGATCGGTATCGGTTGAATTAAGGTCTGGAGAAATTGATACTATATTCATACCGGTATTTTTAGCTATATTCCTGAAAGTTATCGAGATTACTCCTATTGCCTCCCGGGATAATTTAGTCTTATCGGGAAAAGGCAGCACCGATGACATTTTCTTCTCAGACCTGCTTTTCAACGACTGATATATGGGATGGTATGTTTTTTGTTCTTCCGACTGAAATTGTAAGGCACCAATCTTACGCACCAATTTCGCCGACGCCAGATAATTGGGGATGATCCCGGCAAAGACAATCAGCAACACCCCTGCCAAACAGATCAAAAGGTTAACCAGCGTCTCTCTGGGGATCATGTCTTTTATTTTTCGCCACATTACCGAACCTTATCCTATTCCTATATCAATTATGAAATGCAGGACATCATCTCTCTTGAAATGTTCAACGCTGTTTTTCTTAATGCTGACCTGCTGGAACATCGGCGAGCGCTCCAGCTTCATGATATAATCGGCAAATAATACATCGAGTGTTTTGCGGTCTCCCAAAATCAGGCCCTCCATGACCAGGTTTTTTGCCCTTTCTTTTTTGGCCCCTATTTGATGTTTAGCACTACCGAGGTAAACCTTCAGATCAATGAGACGTACATTTTCCGGCGTCATTTCAGACAACTCGCCAATGATCGCCGTTCCCAGGTATCTATCACTGTACGCTTTAGACGCCTGCTGAAGCTGTTTAGAAGTAGCGGCCATCCGGGACAGCAGTTTTTGATCAACACGGGGTTTGTACTGCAACAGCTGTTCTTCAAGCTGTGATATTTCGGATTTCTTCTGATTAATGGCGTGCAGTTGAGAAAGGAAAACGCCTGCACAAATTAATGCAACAGTTATCAGGGATGCGAAGGCTACACGCGTAATGCGGGCAACATTGGTAAGTTTTTCTTTATTTTTAGATCTAACTAAAAAATTGGGGGTATATTCGTGATCCGAGAGGGCGAGTCCCAGGGCAGGAGTTAAAGCAATTCTCTCCGGCATAGAAATATCGAGAGTATCTTTTTGGGGCAACGGAAGCTGAAGAAACTTGAAGGGATCAAGGATATCGCTCTCTATAGCAAGCTGATCACCCACGCATGCAATAATGGGCATAGATAAACTCATCACGCTTGATACGTAAATTTTATCAACTCTGTCATAACCCAGGTTTGTACTGTAATGTTTAAATGTCCTCTCTACCTGTCTGATCACCCTTTCCAGGGCAGGTAAAATAATGGCAAATTTTTCTTCTTCTTTTAAAGTAAAACCTACATCGCCCGCAGTTAACGGCGGGAAGTCAGGACTGAGGCTGAAAAATACTTTCCGTGCCTCTTCCATGCTCGTTCGGATTGGTTCTCCTTCTATTCCAGACAATTTTGGCAGCAATTCATTAATTCTCTCCTGCAGAGATTCAACCATGCTGTTAATCCCGGCCTTGATACCCCTGGTCATGGTGAGCTTTCCCCGGGCATAGATATCAATACGTGAGAAATCATTACCTATGAACAGACTTGCAAGCGTACTCTCAGCAGCAGGAAGCCACTCCGTAAGGAATATGTTCTGAATGGCAAAGGATGCGACGGATATGCCATCTAACGGGAAGCCGATTTCGTTGAATTGTTTCTTTAACCCTTCGATCTCATATCTGGGAGCTGTGTAAACCATCGCCGACAACTTCTGCACAGCACCTTCAGTAATTTCTCCCTGAATTTCATAGTCGAATACTGTTTCTTTTTCATCGAAGGGGAGTTCTTTTCTAACCGTCCAGTAAATGGCATTCTCTATGTGTTTTTTTGCAACCTTGGGAATCCTGATATGTCGCACATTAACCCGTGCCGAAGACATAATCGCCCATAGATGTAAATTTTTATAGGTTCCACAGAATTTAGATATTTCATTCCTTAGAAAATTGTTAAACTCGGGTAACTTCCTCGATGTTATATGGCTGAGTGATACACTCCTCCAGTCAATTAACGTCCACCTGTTATCATTAGACGGTGCTGTTTTCACCATCCTGAGGTACTCATGGCCGATATCGACGCCAACGTTTATTGTCCTTTTTTCAGAAAGGGTTTTTAAGGGAATAACATTTTTTTTCTCTTTAGGCGGGTCAATATCAGGTTTCTGAACGGGATCAGGGGCGGTAGAATCCTTCTTACTTCGGATTAGATCAAGCAGCTTTTCTGTAGAAGTAATATCTTTCAAACGGGACATTTTCACTCATCCACTTAATATCATGAAAGCTTTGGAAAAGCCTCGCGATATCCTCTCTGGTAAATACTCAGGAGTTATATGTCTTAAGCAGCTCAATGACTTCTTCAATTTTTGATAATAACTTTAATGTATCGCTATAATCAAGATAATTCGCAAGAAATAAATAATACCGGTATTTTTTAAATACCTTGTGTTTTATATGGCTTTGTCTTTTTCTTAACTCCTCCGTTTATATTAGCCGGAATAGAAAAGTAGCCTTTCTGATCTGCGAAGTATAATATAAATTTTATTTCTGAAGAAATTATCATCAAAATGATATATGGATAAAATAAATTATGGTAGTCTGAGACTTTTACAAATTTATTTGCCATTGTCAACAGTAATTTGAGACCTTTACAAAACAGTGAAGCCCGTATTAAGAAGAAAAAGATTAAATATCGGTTACCATCCCCCACAGCACCGGCTAAGGCAATATATAAAAGTGTAAGCGCGTGCATTGACAATTCAGAACCACTTCGGTATTCCAAAGTAAGATATTTTTCTCAGGAATTTTAAGATGATAAAGAGGCTGAAGTCTGTCTTTGTTTTAAGAGGGTTTTTATTACTGGCAATTTTCACACCGCTTCTCTTTTTACCCCAGGTCTGGGACCTGTACACCCTGCCGAAAGAATGTTTCGTGCGCCTTATCGTCTCCCTTCTCGTGGTGACCTGGGCCTTCGAAAATATTTCCTCGAAAAAATCGGGCATTTATTTTTCTCCTCTGGGGCTTCCCATCCTCCTCTACACCCTGACGCTTTTCCTCTCGCTCATCTACACCATAAATCCCTATACCGGCGCTTATGAAATCTTTCGCCAGCTAACCTGTGTTTTCCTCTTCTTTTTAGTTATAAACTACGTGGAAACAGAGAAGGATATCTTAAATATATGCGGAGCAGCCGTTTTAGGCGGCCTGCTGGTTTCAATCCTGGGCATCTTCCAGTACTTCACCTCCTTTAACCCGGATTGGCTTTACCAGGTAGCCAGGCCTTCTGCTACTTTCGGCAACAAAAACATGGCCGCCGAATACGTCATTATGGTAATCCCCCTCTCTCTCATTCTTTTCCTTAAGGCCGGGGATGAAAGGCCAAGGCTTTTATGGGCTGTAGCCGCCATTGAAATGATAGCCTATACGGTCTATGCCAATTCCCGGGGAGCATGGCTGGGCTTAGCCCTTGGCGGATTGATCACACTCTTGATTCAGACAAGAAGGCACAAAGGACAAAAAACAATAATTGAAGTAATAAAAAAAACCTGTGCTTCTCCGTATCCGCGCTTTCACTTTTCTCCCTGGAGGGCATCGCTTCTGATCTTTCTACTCTCGCTCCATCTTATTTTTCCCTATATCTTACCTACGCCCGCAAAGCTTGCTGTCAGTTACCGTGACAAGATGTCTTCAGCGTTAGACCTGAGCAGTGACAGTGCAAGCAGCCGCCTCGCTGTCTGGGCCAATACCCTGGAAATGATCAAAGATCATCCTTTTGGAGTTGGAATCAACAACTGGAAGGTGGTTTATCCGGAATATACTCGTTCCCGGATAATAGATAAGGCTGCAACCAGCGAAACCCATTTCGAGGAGGCCCACAACGATTACCTCCAGATGATGGCTGAGATAGGGATTGGTGGCTTTGTCTTTTATTTATGGATCCTTACCGCTATTGTCAGGATGTGCTGGAAGTCACCTGATACTAAATATTCACCTTTTTTCCTCTGGAGCATTGTCGGCTTCATGATCACGTCTCTCTTCAGCTTTCCTTCAAAGATGCCTGTTACGTCTCTTTTCTTCTGGCTCGCTGCCGGCCTGATTGTTGTGAGAAGCCGAATGATAACCCCGTCAGGAAGATGGCGGATAATGGAGGGCGGAAAGATATTTAATCTGTCCTTTCTTGGATTCTCGGTTATCTGGTTAATTTCTATGGTCTTTTTATCATATCTGCAGACCTTTTCCAATTACTACTTACACCGGGCTAATATCTTGCTGACAGGAGATAGAAATGAAGATGCGATAGCAGCGTACAGCCGATCGGCAGAACTCAATCCTTTCTACTATTGGACCTATTTTGGTCGCGCGAAGGCGCAATATCGCCTCAATAACTTTGCCGCATCTATTGAGGATAACCTGCATGCACTCAATTTTTATCCCCACGATATAAATGCCCATGGCAACCTTGGCCTCGCCTATGCCGAAAAGGGTCTCTTCGATCTTGCCGGGAAGGAGTACCGGAAGGTTCTGAAACTTTATCCGGAAGACAAGCGTGCCCTTTACCGGATGAAAGAGCTCGACCAAAAAAGAACCTCTTATCTTGAGGCAAAAACAGCCTGCGAAAAATCACAGGCCTCATCCCCGGACTCGGCTGAAACTCGCAATTACAGGGGATATTTATGCTTTCTCACCGGATCATACGACGAAGCGATAAGCTGGTATCGTAAAGCTATTGTAATAGACAACCGGTATGCACAAGCCCATCATAACCTGGCAAATGCTTACAGTAAGAAGGGACTGATTGATCCGGCCATCGAAGAATATGAGAGGGCAATCAGGATAAATCCTGATCTCGTGCAGGCTTACATAGATCTGGGTAATGCCTGTAAAGAAAAAGGGCTGTTTAAAACGGCGGTGGAAATGTATCTGGTGGCTCTAAGGCTGAAACCGGATGATGCCGATATCCATTTTTCCCTGGGGGAGATATATTTGACCTGCCTGTATGATAAGGAACAGGCCCTTTTCCATTTAAAGAAAACCCTTACTCTCAACCCGCAACATCCGAGAGCCGAACAGATAATAGAGGTCATCAAAATTCTTACTCATGATTAAAGAGCTTCGAAAATTGTATTCATCGGCGCTCAAAAATCTTTTTGTTAATCCCTTTTTTTGTAATCCTTCCCTTAAAAGGGAGAGTTTCAGAAAAGCTCTTATGCGAAAATATAAAAGGGGCCAGTGAATTAATTACACTGACCCCTTTTTATATTTCTCAATTATAACTGGTACAATTAGCGCTTTCTGTAAACGATAACCCCGATATCATCTCCACCCGGAGCGGCATCGCTAGTTTTTGTCTCAACCATCCCGTTGGGACCGGCAGAAAGAACCCAACCGCTTGCAGGAATACTTGAGTGGAGCGTGGCAGTGTGCATCCCCTCCACATAGACAAGATAGTTTTTCCCCCAGGGATCAACCCTTCTCATCCTTTCCACGTAAGGACCTTTCCAGTCCACCTGACTTAAAGTAAGATTAGTCCTGTAAAAGTTATTTGGCGCCGCTCCCAGGGTTCCTCCCGGGTTATCCGCTACGATATGATTCTCCGCATGATCCACTACAGTCATATTGTCCCATGTGATTTGAACACCTGTACCCCAGGCATTAGGATCCGTTGTTGTATCATTCGTAGGGCCGCTCCTTAAAACTTGATAATAACTCTCTGTAGTTGCTGATCTTGCCGGCCAGACCCCTGTGTCGGCATAGAATGATGCTATAGAGGCTGCAATGTATTTACAGTCTTCAAGGGCACCAGTCTCCCCACCCTTTTTTATCTTATCAACAGCGATGGGAATTACCACGGCAGCCAAAACAGACGTTACCGCCAGTACTGCCGTTACTTCAATCAGGGTATAACCCTTTTCCTTTAAGGTCCTCCTGAATTTTTCTAAAATTTTCTTCAACATCTTTTACCTCCTTTGTATTTCCGGTCTCGGGTCTTTTTCCCCAGGACACGGACGTTGACTAATTTATTTTATCCTGAACAGGATATCGTCTCCACCAATTGTAATTGAAGGCCCTGTTTGTCCAAAGACAGTTTCGAGTTCTTTATTAGGCCCGGCGGAAACAACAAACGCAGGCATGAAACCGCTTATATTAGCAGGCTGCAGACCTTTCACGTCAATGTAATATTTGTCTCCCCATGGGTCTTGCCTGACTCTTTCCAGATAGGGACCGCTCCATTTACTCTTTCCTGATGTAGGATAGGCTTGGACATTGGTGACCAGGTGGTCGGCCATATAGTCTATGGAAACCGGAATGGTTACGCCGGTACCAACAGCCGGTGTATCCCCCTCATTGCTATGAAGGCCATCATATTTTGTATCAGATGACTGCCTCGCCGTGCCCACTGCCCATACAGGCCAATCTTTCATGTCCTTGTTAAAGGCCAGTACTGCATTTGTTATGGTCTGTACGTCCGCCTCTGCCGCAGTTATCTTAGCATCTCCTATAGAGCTGAGCATCATGGGGGTAAGCACCGCCGCCAGGATAGCAACTACAGCCAGGATCACAATAATCTCAATCAGGGTAAACCCCTTTTTGTTTTTTAACATCTTCACTTTTTTTACCTCCCTTTTTGTTTTAGCCGCAAAGACAAATTACTTCGCGACTTTCTCTTTCTGTTTTTCTATTTCATTAGTATCAAGCAAGCGGCGTGCCAATAATGAGCCGGTTTCCTAATTATTGGACACCAACCTTAATCTTCACAATAATTGGCAACCGGCAGCAGAAAACACTTATCTACTTTTAGTAGAAATAGATAAGGTGATTTCCCGATAATTACTGATTCAAGTAATTGATACTAAATGATTTCATGAAAAATCTACTATAAAGGAAATTCGAGCGTAAAAATCTACTAATAGTAGAACTTCCTGAAGTATCCTGATTGCCCCCCTTCCGTTTTCTGCCTGATGAGGAGTTTTACCAATTAACTTGATATTGTTTTTTATAATTGTTATATTTTTGATAAATATATAAGATGTAATCAGTTAAGTGATGGGCTATAGAAAAGAGGCCTTTGCAGCGGGGTGAGACGTGCATGGTCGGAAAAGATTTCTGAGCGTCGATAAATACAAATTTCAAAATTCTCGAGAACCGAACGATGCTGAAGGATAAAAAAATAGTTGTTGGCGTAACAGGCGGCATTGCCGCTTATAAAGCAGCGGAACTGGTGAGAGAGTTTATCCGGAGGGGGGCTCATGTCAAGGTCGTCATGACGAAAAATGCCTTGAAATTCATTACACCCCTTACTCTCCAGACGCTCTCAGGAAACACTGTATTTACTGATATGTTCTCACCGCTGAGAGAATCTGAGATAGCCCACATATCCCTTGCGGAATACGCGGATGTCATGGTGATCGCCCCGGCAACGGCAAACATCATCGGAAAGATTGCCTCCGGGATAGCGAATGATCTTCTTACTACCACGATTATGGCAACAAAGGCACCTGTCCTCATCTGTCCCGCCATGAATACAAACATGTACACAAATGTTATTGTCAGAGAAAACATAGAAAAACTTGCGTCAAGGGGTTATCTGTTTATCGAGCCGGATTATGGGGAACTTGCCTGCAGATCAGAAGGAGCAGGAAGACTGCCGGAAATAGTTGATATTGTGGAAGAGGTAGAATCAATCCTGACCTTAAAGGATTTAAAGGGAGAAAGAATACTTGTTACCGCCGGCCCCACCCGCGAACCGTTTGACCCGGTAAGGTATATTACCAATTATTCTTCAGGGAAAATGGGTTATGCCCTCGCACAGATGGCCAGGCGAAGAGGTGCCGAAGTTACCCTTATCAGCGGTCCTTCGTCACTGCCGGTTCCCCCGCGTGTTAAATTCATTCCCGTATCAAGCGCCATGGAGATGAGAAATGCCGTCATGAAAAATCTCGAAGAATCAACTGTTATCATCAAATCCGCTGCGGTGGCCGATTATCGTCCTGCCGTCTATTCCGGCTCCAAGATAAAAAAGCAGGCCGGTCCTTTTACCATCTCTCTGGAGAGGAATCCCGATATTATTTCAGAGGCGGGAACGAAGAAAGGGAAACGAATCCTCGTCGGTTTTGCCATGGAGTCGGAGAATCTTCTGGAAAATGCAAAAACCAAGATGTTAGAAAAAAATATGGATCTTATCGTGGCCAACAATGTTACTGAAGAGGGAGCCGGATTTCAATCCGACACAAATATCGTCAAGATCCTGAGCAGGAACGGAGATGTAGAGGAACTGCCCGTAATGGACAAGGTAGAAGTGGCAGACAGGATACTGGACAGGATAAGAAGCCTTTTAAAGAGTGACCGCTGAGGTTTTATGGCTGATGCAGAAGAGAAAGTGAGAGGAGAACTCCTTGAAATAGTGGGGTCTCTCAAGACCTTTGTTCATTCATATACTGAGTTCGGTCGTCCCGTATCTTCTCTCTACCTGAAGGAAAAGGAAACGCCGAACCCGCCGCCTGATCAGCCCAAAGATACCAATAGATCACCCTCTATTACCCTTGAAGAGGTAAGGAGTGAAATGGGCGATTGCCGAAGATGTTCCCTCTGCCAGGTCAGAAACAACCTTGTTTTTGGCGAAGGCAACCCACGAGCCGATCTTGTGTTTGTAGGGGAGGCGCCAGGGAGGGATGAAGACAGGCAGGGAATACCTTTCGTGGGGCATGCCGGTCAGCTTCTCACCAAGATCATTTCGGCCATGGAATTGTCAAGGGATGAAGTTTACATATGCAACATTCTAAAATGCCGTCCTCCGGAGAACCGTAACCCGAAACCGGATGAAATCAAGGCTTGTGAACCTTTTCTAATCAGGCAGCTTGAAGCGATCAAGCCCAGGATAATCTGTGCCCTCGGTACATTTGCGGCCCATACCCTGCTTAAAACAGATATCCCCATTACGGTCATGCGTGGAAAATTTCAAGTGTATCACGGTATAAAACTTATGCCCACATATCATCCAGCCTATCTTCTGAGGAATCCCAGCGCAAAAAAGCAGGTATGGGAAGATATGAAGATGGTTATGAACGCCCTTGCATAACCTGAAATCAAATATTATTCGCCGACATCTGTGATGAGGTAAAGCAATGCTAAAAAAAACCGGAATACTGACTTTAATTTTCAGTCTATTGATCTTTTCTGTCTGGCTATCGTCCCCCTCTTACGGAAAAGACAAAGTCCCCTACCCCGTTTTTGATGTTATCACCGTCAACGCTGCTATTACACCGCCGGTCGCCGAATATATCCTTCAGAGTATTGATGAATCTTCAAAGCGAGATGCAGAGGGCCTGATTATTCTTCTTGATACCCCCGGGGGGCTGGACCTGGCCATGAGGGATATAGTAAAGGGCATTCTCAATGCACCCATTCCAGTGATGGTTTTTGTCTATCCCTCCGGTGCCAGAGCAGCCTCAGCAGGAGTGATTATCACAGTTGCAGCCCATGTTGCTGCCATGGCCCCGGGGACTAATATCGGAGCGGCTCACCCCGTCGGCCTTGGTATAGGCACGATGGATAAAACGATGACTATAAAGGTGGAAAACGACGCCACGGCCTATGGCATGAGTCTCGCGAACAAAAGGGGACGAAACGAAAAATGGGTGGAAAAGGCAATCAGAAAAAGTGAATCCATAACAGCCGAAGAGGCAGCAAGGCTCAAGGTGATTGATTTCGTTGCCGCTGACCTCCATCAACTGCTGCAGCAGGCTGATAATAAAGAGGTGACCCTCCCTTCAGGAAAAAAGATTCTGAAAACGAAGGGAGCCATCATTAATTATAAGAAAATGGGGATACGTCACAGGATACTATCTGCATTAAGTGATCCCAACATTGCCTATATCCTGCTACTAATGGGTCTTGCCGGCCTCTATTTTGAGTTTGCCCATCCGGGTGCCATACTCCCCGGAGTTGTCGGCGGTATCTCCCTTATCCTTGCTTTCTTTGCCCTTCAGACTATGTCTGTCAGTTATGCCGGGATTCTCCTTATTCTATTCGGTATTATTCTCTTTATTGCCGAAATAAAAGTTATCAGCCATGGTCTCCTTACCGTAGGAGGCGTTATATCCCTTGCAATGGGCTCTTTAATGCTCTTTGATTCTCCTGACCCTGCTCTCAGGGTATCGTTGAAAGTTATGATACCCTCGCTTACCATCATCTCAGGGTTTTTTGTCATTATTATAGCTATTGTTTTCAAGGCCCAGTTGAGAAGACAACATACGGGAGGGGAAGGTATGGTGGGCGAGCAAGGCCGTACGGTTACCGACGTCTATGAAGAAGGGGGAAAAGTGTTTATCCATGGCGAGTACTGGAATGCATTTAGTGATGAATTAATTGATAAGGGAAAGATCGTCAGGGTCGTAGAAATTGAGGGTCTTAAACTGAAGGTTCAGGAAATTTAATGTAAAAGGAGAATAGAAATGACGTATCCGTTTATACTCTTAGTTGTCGTGGTTATTATGTTTCTGGCATCGGCCATCAAGGTACTCAATGAGTATCAGAGGGCGGTTATTTTTCGTCTGGGGAGAATCATAGATACCAAGGGGCCTGGTCTTATCATCCTGATTCCCGTCATAGATAAAATGGTCAGGGTAGATATGCGGACTATCACCATGGATATTCCCCCACAGGACGTCATCACCCGTGACAACGTCTCGATCAAGGTCAACGCCGTCGTTTATTTTCGGGTTGTTGACGCGAACTCCGCCGTGATCGATGTGGAGAATTACCTTTATGCGACATCGCAGCTCTCCCAAACGACTTTGCGGAGCGTCTGCGGCCAGATGGAACTGGACGAAATCCTCTCCGAGAGGGAAAAGATCAACCTCCAACTCCAGGAGATCCTGGATCGGAATACCGAACCCTGGGGCATCAAGGTCTCCCATGTCGAGGTCAAGCAGATCGATCTGCCCGAAGAGATGAAACGGGCCATTGCCAAGCAGGCTGAAGCGGAGAGAGAGCGAAGGGCAAAGGTTATTAATGCCGAAGGCGAGTTCCAGGCCGCCCAGAAGCTGATCGACGCGGCAGCTCTCATGGCGACGCAGCCGATCTCCCTCCAGCTCCGCTATCTCCAGACCCTGAACGCGATCGCAGCAGAGAATAATTCAACAACTATTTTCCCCGTTCCGATCGACATGTTCGCACCGTTCATTAAGTTAATGGAGAAGAAATAATCAACTGCTCTTACAAAGTTCGAAAGCTTTGAAGATTATATTCATCGGCGCTCAAAAATCTTTTTCAACCATGCACGTCTCGCTTCGCCGGCAAAGGTACAACTCGCACTTACTTGTTCAGAAAATACCTTTGCCGGCGCTGAACTGCCTGCAAATGTATGGTGCCCGAAAAATCTTTAATTCGCACCTTCTGAATCAAATTTTCGCTGTTTTACAAAGGTCGCTCTTATTCCGATTTTAAATCAAAGATGAAATCAAGGCGGCGAGGCAGGCGTACATAAAACACCGGCAGGGTAGAAACTATTTTATGGCAGTACCTCGATAGAATCTCCTATTTTAACTTCACCTCCCGTCAGCACTTCTACAAAGATACCCTCTCTTGGCATGACGCAGTCACCGACCTGACGAAATATATTACACCTCTCGTGGCATTCCTTGCCAATCTGAGTAACCTTTACCAAAACTTTTCCACTTATTTTCAGCTTTGTGCCGACAGGCAGCAGATGAAGCACAATCCCCTCTGTGGTAATATTTTCGGCAAAGTCACCGTATCCTACATCCAAACCCTTTGCGCGTATCTTTTCTATACTATCTCTTGAAAGAAAACTAATTTGCCTGATTCCGGGACCTGCATGGGCATCGTTGGCAATCCCCATATCCCTCACAAACTGACATGTCCCGATGTTTTTTTTCTTTTCACATTTTTCCTTGCTTATATTAACCGATAAGATTTTTCCTTTCATATCATCTTTCTCTCCTAACCCGGACAAGCCCGAACCACAATCTGAAAGTCGGTATAGACAGCGATCTTTCATAGAATATCCCGAAGATTACACTGTGATCTATACCTGTTTCTTCAAAAGATGTAAAGGATCTAAGTCCGCCACTAAAACCAACGAGCATCGTTTTAACAGTGGACTAAGGGATAATGAAAATGATATAATGACCAAATTTAGTAGCTCGATAATTAGCGGTTCGTGATCTTTATCTTTTCAAACTTCCGGGGCTGTATCCAGGCTGTGTCAGGGTTAACACTACACCGCCAGTTACAGCACTAAAAATAATAATCCATGATTGATTACAGAAAGTTTACCATAGCTATCGCCAGGGAAGCGGGAACCGTGCTCAAACGGATGCTGAACAACAAGCATACCACCTCTTACAAGGGCGAGATTGATATAGTAACTGAAGCAGACCGGCTATCTGAGGATTTGCTCATCGGGAGGATTTACGAGAGATTCCCTGACCATGATATCCTGGCGGAAGAGTCTAAAGGGACCGACAAAGGCTCGGACTTTCGCTGGATTATTGATCCGCTTGACGGGACAACAAATTACGCCCATGGTTATCCTGTTTTCTGTGTATCCATTGCCTTAGAGAAGAAAGGTGAGATATGCCTCGGTGTCATCTACAATCCAATGCTGAATGAGATGTTTGTAGCAGAGAAGGGAAAAGGCGCTTTTTTGAACGGACGTAGGATTTCCGTTTCAGGTACTGCAGAACTTTCTAAAAGCCTGCTGGCAACCGGTTTTCCCTATGACATCCGGGAGTCTGAAAACAATAACATCGCTTATTTTACTGCCATGGCCGTCAGCGCCCAGGCCATTCGCCGGGCCGGCTCGGCGGCTCTCGATCTGGCCTATGTCGCCGCAGGCCGTTATGATGGATTCTGGGAACTTAAATTGAAGCCCTGGGACACGGCTGCCGCATGGCTCCTGCTTGTTGAAGCCGGCGGTGTGGTAACAGATATTATGGGAAGGGACTTTTGCCTTTCATCTCCTCATATCCTTGCTTCCAATGGAAAGATACACCTGGATATGATGGAGGTCTTGAAAAAGACCGGCATTTATCATCAATGATAACCTTCATACTGGAAACCGGGATTAGGAATCAGAATAGAAATGATCCCGGCTCTTTACCTCCAGCTCATGAATAGTTACAAGCTCTTTTGTAGATTATTATTTTTCGGAGATCACCGGTAATAGGAAGTCTGAAATCATGGCATCCAACGCATTTCATTCCCAGTTCTTCGGAGATTGCAGCAGAATCCGTGAGTTCTTCTCCCCTGATGTTTGGTCCTTTCATCGCGATCAGGATGCCGTTACGGGAGAGGAAAAAAGCACCCATCGAGAGAAATTGGGGCAGTTTTAACGTAGCCCTTGAGATAACAACGTCGAAGGCGTGACGATAAATTTCTCTTTCCATTGCCCTCTCGGCTCGCTCATGTATAACCGTTGTTTCCTCAAGATTGAGGGTACGGATGATATGTTTGAGAAAGGATGCCTTCTTGCGGGATGATTCGAGAAGAAATATTTTCAGTGAATTAATTGCTATTTTTAGAGGGATCCCCGGAAATCCAGCACCTGTACCGATATCAAGGACTTTACCTTCCTTTTTTTCTATAAATGGAAATGGTGTTAAAGAATCACCAAAATGCTTGATCGTTATTTCATCAGAAGACTTTACCGAAACCAGATTGATCTTTTTGTTCCAGAAAAGAAGCTCTCTGTGGTACAAAGAAAAGAGGTTTTTTTCCCTTTCCCCGAGAATAATCCCCATAGCGCCGGCAGCCTCGGTAAGAATGCGGGATAGATTTTGTTCCATAATAAGTTGATAATATCAGAACAGACCAGTCACGGGCAATAAAAAAAGGGGAGAAGGCAATTATTGTTGGAGGAATCGGGATAGCGAAAATTGTGCATTAAGGAATCCAATCTTTGTCGTTGCTGAAGAAAGGATTTTAAAGAAAATTTATTCAAGAATTACTAAGGAGGTGTAAAAAGTGAACGAGGAACTTAAATCAACCGTGGAAAAATGGGAGCAAGAAAAGCTTATTCCCGCGCAAAAAAAGGTGCCTCCCCGGCAAGAGCGTTTTACCAACAGTTCTAATATAGAAGTTAAGCCCATCTACACTCCTGTGGATGTGACAGACTCGAATTATTTAGAAGACATAGGGCTCCCGGGAAGCTACCCCTATACAAGAGGAATCCAGCCCACCATGTATCGTGGCCGCCTCTGGTCTATCCGTCAGTATGCAGGCTTCGGTACACCGGAGGAGAGCAACCGCCGTTTTCGCTTTCTTTTAGAACAGGGACAGACGGGCTTGAGCATAGCTTTTGATCTTCCAACACAGATAGGCTTGGACTCCGACGACCCAATGGCAAGTGGTGAAGTAGGAAGAGTTGGAGTAGCCATTGATAATTTGCAAGACATGGAAACAATGTTTAAAGACATCCCGATGGACAAAGTCAGTACTTCCATGACGATCAACGCCCCTACCGCCGTTATTCTGGCAATGTATGCGGCCGTGGCCAGACGACAGGGTGTGCCGTTATCAAAATTAAAAGGTACTTTACAAAACGACATCCTTAAAGAATATATCGCTCGCGGTACTTATATCTTCCCTCCTAAACCTTCTCTGCGTCTTATTGCTGATACCGCTACATACTGCGTCAATGAGATGCCAAGTTTTAACTTTATAAACATCGGCGGCTATCATATTCGGGAGGCAGGAGCTAATGCTGTTCAGGAAGTAGGCTTTGCTTTTTCGAATGCCATCGCTTATGTGGAAACCTTAATTGCTGCCGGTCTGGACGTAGACCAGTTTGCACCCCGTATTTCATGGATTTTCAATACGCAGAACAATTTCTTTGAAGAAGTCGCCAAGTATCGCGCTGCCAGACGGCTTTGGGCAAAGATAACGAGAGAAAGATTCGGCGCTAAAGATCCTCGTTCATGGATGTTCCGTACTCATGTCCAGGACGGTGGATCATCCCTTACCGCCCAGCAACCTCTCAATAACCTGATCAGGGGCACTATCCATGCACTAGCCACAGTAATGGGAGGGATTCAGTCCCTGGCTATCTGTTCCTATGATGAAGCGCTTGCTATTCCTACCAAGGAATCCGCTACACTCTCCGTACGCATTCAACAAATCATCGCCCATGAAAGCGGCGTGGCCGACACTATTGATCCTCTTGCCGGCTCTTACTACCTGGAATCTCTTACCAATAAGATGGAGGAAGAGATTGCGTCCTGTATTAAAAACGTTGATGAGATAGGTGGTGCGTTAACAGCCATCGAAAACGGCTATATGAGCAGCCAGATAGAGGAAAATGCCTATAGATACCAGAAAGATATAGAAAATGGTAAACAGATCATCGTAGGTTTAAATAAGTTCAGCACTGAGGAAGAGCAGCCGATAAAATTACAGCCGGTTGACTTTGCAGTTGAAAAGCAGCAGGTGGAGCGTCTGAAAAAGCTTAAAAGCGAGCGAGATAATCGGCGTGTAAATGAAGTTCTGGCCAACGTAAAAGAAAAAGCTCAAGGCAATGACAATATAATGCCTGCTTTAATTGAAGCTGTAGAGGCGTATGCCACCCTAGGTGAGATATGCAATACTCTTCGGGATGTCTTTGGAGAATTTGCATCAGACACACCCAAAGGTTAGTAATCTAAACTTGAATAAGATGATAGCTGAATTGAAAGACCTTTGCACAATAGCAAAAATTGGATTCAGAAAGCGTGAATTAAAGATTTTTCCGGCACCATGCCCTTACATTAAAGCGAAACATGCATGGTCAAAAAAGATTTTTGAACGCTTATGAATCCAATTTTCAAAAGGTCTCTGTCCTTCCTTCCCGATGCATTAAAGATTTTTGTGCCCCTTCTTAGCCCCAGTTCTTCCCTGAGGTCACATTTACCTCAATGGGTACCCGAAGATTAATTACTCCCTCCATCTCTTCCTTGACAAGCCCCATAACTTCTTCCTTTTCCGTCAAAGGAACCTCAAATACCAGCTCATCGTGGACCTGCATAATCATGCCGGCGGAAAGATTCTTCTCCGCAAAACGCCGCGAGATATTGAGCATGGCTATCTTGATAAGATCAGCCGCCGTTCCCTGGATTGGGGTATTGATGGCCATGCGCTCGGCGAACTGGCGTACGGAGACGCTGGGACTGTTTATTTCCGGAAGATACCGACGGCGGGCAAGAATCGTAGATACAAATCCGTCCTGTCTCGCCTTTTCCAGAATGCTATCCAGATAAGCCCTCACACCCCTGTATTTTTTAAAGTATCCATCTATATAAGCCTGCGCCATTTTCTGGGGCACCCCCAACTGCCGGGCTAAACCGAAAGCGCTCATTCCGTAAAGGATGCCAAAATTGATCACCTTGGCCTGCCGTCTCATATCCGCGTTGATCATCTCCGGGAATACTCCAAAGACCTGGGAAGCCGTTTTACTGTGGATGTCTTCACCAGCCAGGAAAGCATCTATGAGGGTCTTGTCTTCGGAAAGGTGTGCCAGAACACGGAGTTCAATCTGAGAATAATCGGCACAGACAATTTCCCTGCCTTCCTCCGCAATAAAGGCCTCTCTTATCCGTTTTCCCTCGAGGGTTCTTATGGGGATATTCTGCAAGTTCGGATTGCTGCTGGAAAGTCTTCCCGTAGCAGTAACCGTCTGATTATAGGAAGTATGAACTCTCCCTGTTTCCGGGTTGACCAGCAGAGGCAAGGCATCAATGTAAGTAGTTTTCAGCTTGGCCATGCTCCTGTAGGCAAGTATTTCTGCGGGAAGTTCATGGTTCCTGGCCAGAAAAGTAAGAACCTCCACATCGGTAGAATACCCCCCCTTGGTCTTTTTCCCTCTGGGAAGCCCAAGCTTGTCAAAAAGGATACTCTGGAGTTGTTTGGGTGAGGCGATATTAAATTCCTCACCTGCCAGCCGATAAATCTTTTCTTCAGAGAAGGACATCAGTTGTTCGATCTCTTCCGACATCGTCTTCAGCAGCGGAAGGTCCAGCAAAACCCCCTTTTTTTCCATCGAAGCCAGGACAGGAATAAGAGGCATCTCCACCCGGTAAAAGAGTTCATTAAAACCCTCCCGGTCAATCTTTTGTGAGAGAACACTGGACAGCCCGAAGATCGCATCCACCCGCCGACAGGCATAATCCTTCATCTCCTCCAAAGAAACGGAAGAAAAAGGGATTAACTTGGCCCCACTGCCGATTAAATCTTTGGTGGAGACAATCTGACAATTGAGTTGATCCCTCACCACATCGGCTAAATCAAAACTGTGCCTCGTGGGGTTGAGGACATAAGAGGCCACCATCGTGTCACACCCGAGGCCTTTCAGATCGACCCCCATTCCGGACAAAACAATCAGGATACTTTTCATGTCGTGGCCGTGTTTTTTGATCCCTTTATCGGAAAGAAAAGGAGTCAGAGCATCCAGTACCTCGTCTTTCTTCAGATGAACCGGCGCCCCCGCGAAATCACAGGCAATAGGTATATACCACGCCTCTTTCTGCCCCGGGCAAATGGACAGGCCGACAATGCCAGCCCGCATCGATACGTCTGACGTAGTTATCATATCAAGGGAAAATTCTTCTACGCTCTTAAGCCTCTCTGTCAATGCCGTAAGCTCATCCATTTTCAGGATCAGACGGTACTCCCCTGTCACTTTATCTTCCCGGATATTCAACTCATCAAGCAGAGATGAAAACTCAAATTCCATAAACAGCTTTTTCAAAATCTCTCTGTCGGGAGCGGAATAACGGGAACTTTCCAGATCAAAATCTACACAGGCATCCAGTTTGATTGTAGCAAGCTCCTTGCTCAGCCTGGCCTGGTCGGCAAATCTTCGAATACTTTCCTTTACCTTTGGATTCCTCAGCCTATCCACATTTTCCAGAACCCCTTCCAGTGTCCCATATTCATTAATCAACTTCTGGGCAGTCTTCAGACCAACCCCCGGGATGCCGGGGATATTATCAGACGCATCTCCCATGAGACCCAAAATCTCCACCACCCTTTCAGGCTCGACCCCGAAGCGGATTTTCACAGCCTCAATATCATAGGTCTTGTCTTTCATCGTATCAATCATGATAATATCGTCTGATAAGAGTTGCAGCATGTCTTTATCTCCCGAAACAATGACAGTCTTCATCCCTGTTTCGGCATATCTCTTGGCGAGTGTCCCGATGATATCATCAGCCTCAATGCCCTCTTTTTCCAAAACAGGAATGGAAAATCCCCGGGCGACATCTTTGATGAATGGAATCTGAGAGACCAGTGCGTCCGGTGTGGCCTGCCGGGTAGCTTTGTACTGTTCGTAAGCTTCATGACGAAAGGTAGGACCTTTAAGGTCAAAGACAATCGCGATAAAATCGGGCTTCCACTCCCGGAGAAGCCTTATCAGCATCATGGTAAACCCGTAGATGGCATTGGTGGGAAATCCTTTGGAATTAGAAAGATTTTTGATTGCATAGAAAGCGCGATACATATAGTTACTGCCATCAATCAAGAATAACGTGGGTCTCTTAGTTTCCTCGGTCATAAAATTTTCTTTCCTTAAAAGACTTCCAACAAAATCTGTTTCCTGTGTAAATTAAGGTTTTCCCGGTAATGATTGGAAGCGAAACGGAGGCAAATTGAATGTTTGAACCTGAAAGGTAGGTTTTATATTATATAAAAAAATGGGCGAAATGGGCACTGCCCCCCATTTACCCTTACATTTCCCCTTACAGTCGTTACGCCTGAAAAAAGGTTAAGCCGCCTGAAAAAGTGGTAAGCTTCTTCAGGTCGGTCTTGAGCAGCTTGTCAGGCGAAATTTCATATGATCATAATCATATATGTTGAATGTCGATGATCAGAAGCTACGGCCACCCCTTGATCCTCCTCTGCCACCACCACCGGAACCTCCTCTATTACCGCCTTGGCCTCCTCTGCCGCCACCACCGTATCCTCCTCTACTACCGCCATTTTCGGTGCGAGGGCGAGCCTCATTCACGTTAAGCGCTCTTCCTTTTAGTTCTTTGCCATTTAGACCATCGATCGCAGCCTGTCCTTCATCTTTAGATGTCATCTCCACGAATCCAAATCCTTTTGATCGACCACTATACTTGTCTTTTATAATGGTGGCCGATTCAACCTGCCCAAATTGTTCTGAAGCCAGCCGTAAGTCCTCTTCGGTGACCTCGTACGACAAATTTCCCACATAAATCTTCATTCTAATCTCCTTTTGTAATAAATTATAAATCTTCACATAACCTAATAACAATTAGGCAGCCTGTATCAACCACAACACGGGAAAAACAGACTTTACCTTCCGTATAAATAAGCTGTACCTTTTGATATTCATCACCTAACCATTTGGATTTTATATCACACCTTCTCTCGCTTCACAACTAACCACTTTTTATAAAGCTTGTATTCGACGACTTAAAGTTCGTCTACGGGACTGCGTACACCATACCTCCTTATATTTTATTGAGTAGCTGGGTGTAAATCATTATCGTACTGACGTCCTCGTGATCCAATAACTCCTGGATTGTTCGGACGTCACAACCATTTTCGAGCAGATGTGCAGAAAAAAAATGGAAAAAGGCGTGCCGGGGCCAGTCAACCGGACAAAAATGAGCGTTACCCTATTTCCCCCCTTGGAGTACCCGAGTGAAGCGCAATGTTGGACGATGTAAAGGTCAGCGACCGCCGCCATACCCCATGCCACCACCGGGCCCCATGCCGCCACCTCTGGCGGGTGGTTCGTCAGGCAAGGTAATGCCACGTGCTTTCGCTCGTTCTTTCATCTGCTCATGATGTTCCTTGCGGATTTGCTCTCGTTCCTCTGCGGTTTCCGCGGAGCGCATTTTAGCCCGATATTCGGCACGCTCCTGTTGCGTCATAAGCTGGCTGCCATAGATTTGCTTTTGCTCCTCTATTTGGGTCTTTTCTTGGACTGGTTCCTGATCAGCCGCCAACAGTAAGCCGGCGGATAAAGACAGGCCGGCAGTCAAGAGGGACACCATTAACAATCGTTTTATCATTGTTACCTCCTTATGAATGTGGGTTGACCAATTCCGGGACAATAACCTCCGCAACACGTTCAGTAGTTACGCCTCACAATAATTATACAAGTCTGTATAAATCACAGACCCGGAAAAACAGGCTTTACCCTCCGTATAAACAAGTTTCGACTTTTAATATTATATTTTCCCCACCTATCCGTCCAGCTGAAACTTTTTGCATCCTCGGATTGTCTAATATTAACTTTTGGAGTAATATTTGCTAAACTCTCATTGAAAAAGTCTCTCTTAAATTAAAAATGAATCTTTACACGAACAACTAAAAAAATCAAAAGGAGAATTCAAATGCAGATGCTCAACGAAGTTATGTTAAACCGCAAGATAATAGCGATTAAACATACGACGGGACAGCGTTTATCGGGAACGGGTCTTTTACTTCTGCTTCTTTTAATGATCTTCGGAATAACCTCATGTTACTACCAGGCACCGCCTGTTAGGCTTTCCAAGCGGGCGATGGAGGTCCCAGTAAAAGCGCCTGCCTTTCAAATCTATTTCTACCCCAAGATGGGTCAGTCACCCGATCAGCAGGACCGTGACCGCTATGAATGCTATAATTGGGGGATGAAGCAGACCGGTTTCGATCCGGGCTCACCTTCGATTCCTCCTGAACGTCGTGTTACCGTGGTTCCGGTACCACCGCCCGGGCATGATACGGCTGTAGGCGCAATTACCGGAGCGGTAATTGGAGCGTTGGTTACAGGACCGAGCCACGCGGGTGAAGGTGCGCTGATTGGGGCAGCCGCTGGTGCTCTTGCAGGAGCTGTCTCCGACACTACACGGCAGGCACAAGCTAAGGAGTTAGGGGATGCCTACGCAAGGCAAGATCAGGAGAGCTACGCTCAGCTTGATGGAAAGGCACTTGAATTCCGGCGAGCGATGGCTGCCTGCCTGGAAGGTCGCGGTTATAGCGCCCGTTAAATATTCTAACAGCTTTATTTTATGGAGGGAATAACCATGAAAGTTTTTTTGAAATGCATTACGTGGATAACTAGCGGGCTGATAATAGCTGTTTTATCAGGATTCCTATGGTTCGGGTTTCCCCAGGCGTCATATGCACAACACGATGATCGCCATGGAGAGAAACAGCATGGAAATGGGAACTTTATGGATTCACGATATGGTCATAATCATTATTACCCGTCTCACGGCAACTTCGTTACCGCATTACCAAAGAATCACCATGTCGTGGTTTATGGAGATGAGCGATATTATTTCCATGGTGGAATATGGTATCGCCCGAGTGGGTTGCGGTTTTCCATCATCGTGCCTCCCATAGGCGTTGTCGTTTCTTTTTTGCCGCCATATTACACGTCAATCTGGGTAAAGGGTTATCCTTACTATTATGCCGATGAAGTTTATTACGCTCCGGCTGTGGGCGGTTATATGGTGGTTGCTCCCCCGCAGGGTACAGTCAGCCGGATACCACCGCCGGCATCGTCGGCACCATCAGTAGAACGTTTGTTCATCTATCCCCGTAAAGGTCAGAGTGAGCAGCAACAGGCGGATGATCGTTACCAGTGTCACCGCTGGGCCGTGAATCAGACTAACTACGACCCGACCCAACCGCCTGCCGGTAATCCATCTGCCCAGAAGAATGCAGACTATCAACGTGCAATGGGCGCCTGTCTCGACGCCCGCGGGTATACAGTGAAGTAGTAGATGTGAAAACTTTGAATTTCGTCATTTCGAGAAGCGCTGGCGACGAGAAATTTAGATATTTTGAACTATTACAGATTTCTCACTTCGGTCGAAATGACATAATTAGCCGTTTTTCAAAGCTCTCTAATATTCAATGCCTAACAAGTTTAATTTTTTATTATATATTACAGAATGGTTACTGTCGTTATTTACCCGGTATTTTTGCATGTATCCCTAACGCCGGCAGTAACCCAGATGCAGAGCACACCGGTGTTAATCCGCGTAAACTGAATAACTGACTAAATTCTTGCCACCATTCTTTACCGAATACATCAAATCATCAGCCTGCTTCATCAATTCGTCAGGCGTTTGTGGCGTTTAATACACGTTAACACACCAATAGAAAATGTCACGGGCCAGTCGTTTCTGTACATTTCATCCAGAAGGCTGATTTGAATTTTAGAGATGGCGACCCGGGCTTGGACTTGGTCGGTTTCAGGTAATAGAAAGGCAAACTCATCCCCGCCCAACCGTGCGACAATATCCATTTTTCTCAAGTGGGTCTTGGCATATCTGACGACCGTGCAGAGAACATTATCACCCATACTATGACCAAAACGGTCATTAACGGTCTTGAAATTATCAAGGTCAAAATAGGTTACCGTAAACGGGTGTTTGTGTCTTTGAGAGCGTTCAATCTCCATCTGCACCAACTCTAAAGAAGAAACGCGCATTAACAGCACCGGTCAAATTATCAATGCGCGCTAACTCCTTTTCTTGTTCAAGTGCTTTTCTCAAGGCTGACAAAAGTAACGTCACAATAATAAAGAAGCCAAACCTGATTGTACTGTTCCAACAGTAAACGGCAGGGTGCGAATAACGATGTCCTGATGCAATATCAGCGGTAAACCAAACAATGCTACTGACGATAGAGGCCGTAACTCCAAAGCGTCTGCCCGCAAACCAGGTAACCAAAGCTATGGGAAACAGGTAAAATAAAGAAAACCCTATCTCATATCCTATCAGGAAATCACTAACACCGATCCCTATTATAAGAACAGTTCCTGTTATCGCCCAAAAGAATTTATTCTGTTTCTCGAGCCTTGCAACTATATTCATTGCTGTTTACACTTCCTGTAGACACAAATTGAAGATATCGAGCGAGCAATAATTATACGGCTTGTATAGACGAATGGACATTCCTAGTGCATGATACTTTTTCTTACCTTTTCCACAATTCTTGACATAACTTCCCCTGCCGAATCGTTAATGATAACATCAGAAGTGCTGTCATAGGGCGTGGGAGAGTTATTGATGATCACCAGTTTGGCCCCTGCCCTCTTGGCATAAGCGGGCATATAAGCCGCGGGGTAGACAACAAGGGATGACCCGATAACGATCAGAAGTTCACAAGTGCTGGAGTAGTGGGTCGCATTTGTCAGCGTCTCTTCAGGAAGGGTCTCACCGAAGAAAACCGCATCGGGTTTCAAAATACCCTGACAATCTTCACACTCGTAAGCAGCAATCTTCTCCATTAATTTCTTTTTGATCTCTTCCAGTGGATAGCGTCTATCGCAACTGAGACACTTCACCCACTGCATGTTGCCGTGTAACTCGTATACCTTTTCCGGATTGCTTCCCGCCTTCTGATGGAGGTTATCTACGTTCTGAGTAATAACACAACTCAACTTCCCCATCTTTTCCAAATCGGCAATGGCATAGTGTGCCTTATTCGGTTTGACATCAGAAAGCAAACCGCTTTCAAATAAGTGGCTCCACAATCTTTTCCGTATCTCCGGAGACCGCAAAAAATTACCGATGGTAAAATCATCGGGATCCACTTTAGTCCACAACCCATCCGGGCCACGAAAATCAGGAATACCGGATTCCGTGCTGATACCGGCTCCCGTAAACACCACTATCTTCCTGGCTTTTACAATCATATCCGCTACCATTTTAATTTTTTCATCTAACGGTTCATAAGCCATGCCGTATCCCCTTGATAACCTGATACATCAACTTGATCTAAATCTCCTTAATTCTATCTTTATTGCTCTGAATTTTGTGTTTTGGCCGGGATATAAGTCATACCCTTATTCCGGCGGAGATAGTAACCTGGCGTATTCCTCCATCATCTCCGTCAAGCCCCCGGCATCTTTTTGATCAATCATGCTTTTCAGTTCAGACAGCGTTTCCTCGTACCAGCCGATGATCTTGCCTATGTCCGGATTCATACTAATAATCTCGGCATACAGCCCCGGATTGTTAGTAAAAACCTTTTCCACAATCCCGAGTTTCGTCTGAAAAACAGGAGTGGCAAACCGGTTCAGTTCCGACAGGCTTACCCCTGTTTTGCCAAGTACCATACCCATGGTGATCGTGTTTAGATGGTTTAGTCCCTGAACAGTGGCCATCATCGCATCATGTTTTTCCGGCGAGGCTTCTACAACAAGGGCATCATTTTTTTCAAGGATCGCCTTCAGCCAGGAAAGCCATTTTGCTGTTCTCTCCGGGCACAGGACCACACGGTGTCCCACTATAGAAGCCACGTGAGGGCCGAAGAGAGGATGACATCCTATAACCTCTGAAACGGAAGTCCCAAGCATCGTCTTAACCGGTTCCACTTTAAGGGAAGTCAGGTCCATCAATAAAGATTCTTTTTTCATCAACGGCCCGACTTTTTCAATAACCTCCATGGTAACCCGTACCGGAACACTCACAATGACCACCTGGCAGGTACTTGCCATTTCTTCAAAACTCATTCCCGTAGTTCTTCCGGACACATGGACGGTATACCCCTCTCTGACGAAGAACTCGGCAAACCATTTCCCCATCCCTCCGGTACCGCCAATGATTCCTATCTGAATATCGTTCATCGTGTAATGGCTTTCTGTCTTAATAAGTGGTCTATCAGGACTATCCTGACCATGGCTTCACAGACAGGAACGATCCTCGGTATTACCGAAACATCGTGCCTTCCCTTGACAGACAGTTCCACCGGTTCCCCCTGTATATTAATGCTCTGCTGGACCTTTTCGATGGAAGATATCGGCTTGCAGGCCACCCGTATAACGATTTCATCGCCATTGGTAATACCCGCCAGTATCCCGCCGGCATTATTGGAAAGGAATCCCTGCGGCGTCATGGGGTCATTGGCCTGCGACCCGGTCATACCCGCAACGGCAAAGCCGGCTCCTATCTCCACACCCTTTACCGCACCGATACTCATAAGGGCACCGGCAAGATCGGCGTCCATCTTGTTAAAGACCGGCTCTCCCAAGCCCGGGGGGCAACCTCTGACGATGATCTCCACAATACCCCCCAATGAATCCCCGTTGAGCCTGGCTTCTTCCAATTTTGCCTCCATCTTTTTGCATGCTTCAGGATCGGGGCAGACCAGCCTGTTCTTATATAATTCCTCCGGGGAAAGCTTCCCGTAGGCAGAAAAAGACAGGGACACCGTAACACCGCCCAATGCCCTGGTATAGGCCAGGACTTCAATCCCTTCCTGTAAGAGCAACTTTCCGGCAATCGCCCCGGCCGCCACACGGGCTACAGTCTCCCGGCCGGAGGCGCGGCCTCCCCCCCTGTGATCACGGATACCGTACTTTTTAAAATAAGTGAAATCGCCCTGGCCGGGTCTGAAAACATCCCTGAGACTGTCATAGGCCCCGCTATTGGCATCCTTGTTATAGACAATCATAGAAATGGGAGTTCCTGTAGTCTTTCCCTCAAATGTACCTGAGAGAATCTCAACAACGTCCCCCTCTTTCCTGGGCGTGGCAGAAATGATTTGTCCCGGTTTTCTCCTGTCCAGATCTCTCTGTATATCCCCCTCTGAAAGTTCAATGCCTGGCGGACATCCTTCCACCACGGCACCAAGAGCTTTCCCGTGTGATTCACCCCAGGTAGTTACCTTAAAGAGAACACCTGTAGTACTTCCCGACATTTTAACCTCTCCTTTTGTCTCCCGCCCTACCCTTCCGTTTGGCCGTACTTCCCGGGAAACAGGCAGATTTGCTCGACAACCTCGTCTTTATTCTCACTTACAATCTCAATTTAACTTAAATTTATGACATACACCTGTAAAAATTGCAAAAGTTAAAACCTGTAGTAATACCAACTTCAAATCAAAGATGATTTCTACGGCTGATCCCCATTTTTCGTTTCGTGGTTTGTATGGCGAAGGGACGGAACGTTATTGCTTAACGATCAGTTTTAAGTGTCCCGATCAGATCGTTAATGTCCCTGATTTGATGTATCTTCAGATAATGGTCAATTCCTTCAATAATCTCCATTGTGGCACGGGAATTGACAAAATTTGCCGTGCCGATCTGAACAGCACTCGCACCGACAATCAGGAACTCAATGGCATCATTTGCATCCATAATGCCCCCAATCCCGATGACAGGGATGGAGACCCTGTTGACAACTTCCCAGACCATCCTCAGGGCAATCGGCTTTATTGCCGGCCCTGACAGTCCGCCGGTAATGTTTTTAAGGTGAGGTCTTCTCTGCTCAATATCAACAGACATGCCGGTTACGGTATTGATCAGGGAGACGGCATCAGCCCCTGCCGCCGCGACGCTTTCGGCAATTTCAGCAATATCCCTAACATTGGGAGTCAACTTGACAATGACGGGAAGGTCTGTGACGGATTTCACCGCCCGCGTTACTTCATGAGCAGTATCAGGATCAGCGCCAAAAGCAATACCTCCCTTTTTGACGTTGGGACAGGAAATATTGAGTTCCAGACCATGGACACCATCCGGCGTACTTAATATTTCGGCAACTTTTTTATATTCATCAATGGTTTCTCCATAGATGTTGACAATGACAGTCATGTCGAACTGTCTCAGGAAGGGGAGTTTTCTATCAATGAAGGCTCTTACACCTACATTGTTCATCCCGATAGCGTTGAGCATCCCGCACGGGGTTTCCATAATTCGCGGCGGCGGGTTTCCCTCCCTCGGTTCAAGTGACAACCCTTTGACAATCAGGCCGCCTAAGCGGTTAAGGTCTATATACGGCACGTACTCCTCGCCGTAACCGAAAGTCCCCGATGCCGCCATAACGGGATTCTTTAGGATCAGACCACCTATATCAACCGCCGTCAACGGTTCGTAATTATCCAGTTGATCAGTCCTACCTTTCATCACAGACACCAGGTCAGCTCCAGATGATATCACGTATATTAAAAACGGGCCCGTCCTTACATACGTGCTTGTATTGAGGTTCGTTGTCCTTTGTACCGCCATGCGAGACGGATGTTTTATCACCTCTATCTTTTACATGTATTGCACAACCGAGACAGGCCCCGATACCACAGGCCATACGCTCCTCTACCGATACCTGACAGGGAATGGGTTGACCATTCAGAACCTCGGCCAGCCGCCTCATCATGGGGGAAGGACCGCAGGCATAGACAACTGAATTACCGCCTGTAAACGATTCCATGTCATCCGCCAGCAGTTCTGTAATGAAACCATGATGACCACTGCTGCCGTCATCGGTACTGATTCTCATTTCAGTTGAGAGCTCTTTCATTTTATCCGCCCCTACAAGTTGATCTGTACTCTTTGCACCCAGATAACTGATTATCTCCTGCTGATTACCTGTCGGGAGTTCCCTGTAATGAGAGGCAAGAAACGACAGGGGCGCAACACCGATTCCCCCCGCAAGAAGAACAATTTTTCTCATTTCCGGAAAGATATCAAATCCATGCCCCAGAGGACCAAGAATCTCGATATATTCCCCTGCTTTCCGTCGGGAGAGAGCAAACGTGCCCTTCCCTGCGATTCTGTAGATCAGCTCAATTATCAGACTGTTTTCATTACGATCAAATGTATAGACGCTGAGGGGTCTTCTCAGGAGGAGATCTCTTCCGTCCCTCACCCTTACCATGACGAACTGACCGGGTAGAGGCGTCGCCCATGATACCGGAAGTCTTACGCGCATTAAAAAATGCTGCGCGATTAATTCCCGATTCAGGACGATTTCCCCAACTGAGGGGGACATGAGATCGCTCATGAAGGATCTTCTTTAGATATCCCTCAGACATGCCCACATGATAAGGGCATCTTCCTTGGGATCAGTGTAATAGAACGGTCTTATTCCTTTGACCGTAAAGCCAAACTTTTCGTATAATTTTATGGCACTTTCATTAGAAGGGCGCACCTCAAGAGAAGCCCAGGCAACCCCTTCTTCACGGGAAATTCTGATCATCTCTGTGACAAGCATTGAAGCAATCCCGGTCCTTCGCATTGTTTCCTTTACCGCAACATTGTGAAGGTGAACTTCCCCGGCAGCAATCCAGAGATTGATATAACCGACAATTTCTTTCCCCCGCGCTCCCCGTATCTTAGCCACCATATTATGTGACACGGGTGAATATAATTCCTGCACAAATATGCTCTTTGACCAGGGCGCAGGAAATGAAGCCCGTTCGATAGATAAAACCTCCTCCAGGTCCTCCCATGTCATGTTTGTAATCTCAATGGCTTCTAACTGTCTCTGTTTAGCTATCAATTTTTCTACTTAAATTTTTAGAAGTTTAATCTGAAGATTTATAATTAATCCGTAGCTGAAAAATCTCTGCCATCAAATGGTTTACACACCTCACCGTAAACGCTATTTACGGTGAGGTTGTTAATAAATCACTGGCCAAGTATATATTCTTCTTGCCGTATTCTTTAATATAACAGGCAAACTCATTCAGATTCATTTCTTTTTTTCTCGCATCGGAAAGCTTAAGCAGCATGGGAAGATTAACTCCGGTAACTACCTCTACCTTTCCTTCTTTAAGAAAGGAGAGAGAAATATTAGAAGGGGTACCTCCAAAAAGATCCGTCAGAATCAAAACACCCTGTCCCTGATCCAGCTTCTTTATCGAGACATTGATTTTCTTCTTCAAATCCTCCGCACTCTTCGTCTTATCAACTGAGATACAAAGCACAGACTGCTTCGGCTTGCCTTCGATTAATTCAGTCGCTAGTAACAGCTCATTTCCTAAGTCTCCATGAGTCGTAATAAGCACACCTATCATCCTTTGACCCCCCCCCGTGCCGTTTAGCATAATAAAATAATCGATCGTTGACCGGTTGTCAAGGTTTCGTTCTTTCCTTCTTGACAGATAACCTGCCTTTATCTATAAAAAAGCTAAAGTTACTCACTGTGAAACATTCACAAAAAACCGCGAAAATTAAACATGGCAAGCAAAGAACAGCAAGCAGGAACCGTCGAAATATCTTCAAAAATTTAACGGCTACGGATATCACATTATGACAGTAAAGGTCAAAAATCTCTGTCCTAACTGCGGCACAGAAATAGAATGCTATCGCAACCCTTTCCCCACCGCGGATATTATTATCGAGTTGGATGAGACAGGTATCGTTCTTATCAAACGGAAAAATCCCCCACATGGATGGGCCATTCCCGGAGGGTTTGTTGACTATGGAGAATCCCTTGAAGAAGCAGCCGTAAGAGAAGCTAAAGAGGAGACAGGCCTGGATGTTATCCTCCTTAAACAACTGCACACATACTCAAGGCCGGACAGAGACCCTCGGCATCATACAATCACCACCGTCTTTATTGCCAGGGCAAGCGGTACCCCTGCCGCCGCCGCCGATGCCGCAGAAATTGGTATATTCACAAAGGAAAACCTACCATCTCCACTTATGTTCGACCACAAACAGATATTGGCAGATTATTTTAACCAGAGGTTATAGCCCGAAAAATATTCACGTTTATTTTTAGAGGGAGTGATTTCAGCAAATTTCGGCTTAAAAGTGAGAGAGTCAAAGGCTTATCTGATGCCCGTTAACCGACTATATAAGTACCTGTCCCCACGGCAATGAGCAAATCGTCCTGATTTCTGAGTTCCATCCGGGTCACGGCTACTTTTTTTCCTGTCCGCATAATAGTGGCGGTGGACAGAAATTCAGTGCCCCTGCCGGGTCTGAGAAAATCTACACGTACGTCAATGGTACCCATTCTGGCGACCCGCCGTGCAATTTCTTTATACGAAAGCCCCAGCATCTTCCCTACGGCAGAGGCGGTTATTGTTATGCCGCCGGTGGCATCTAACGCCGCAGAGATAACACCGCCGTGCAGAATACCGTGGATGGGATTGCCGACAAATTCATCTTTCATGGGAAATCTAAACCCTGCTCCGTCGGTTCTCAGATAATCAACTTTCAACCCCAGAAATCGGTTGAAAGGCATCTTTTCATGCACTTTCGCAATGGCTTCAAGCAGGGATTTTATATCTGTCTTAGGTTCGTCCATTGGTACTTCCGGTTTTCAATTCAATCCTTTTATACCTTTTTCACTTTTTACAGGTAACGATATCACTGGTCAGCTTTCGGCGGCCAAGCCGGGAGAAACATGCCTTGTGCATAATGGCGTCATAGGAGCGGGTTCTGGGAAGGCCATGATGGATATGTGCAGGAGTGCAAACATCCTTGTGGTCTGGTACCAGGTCCCCTGCCCAAGGGATGAAGCGCAAGAGGTACCACTGATAGAGGTCATTTTTTGGTAAAAATTTCCTTTTTCATGGCGGAATTATAGGGAGAACAAATCTGCATGTCAATGAAATACTGTTCATAACATATGAGGTGCGACGAGATGACCACTGATGTCAATAGTGGACACAAAATATTTTCATGCTGCTGACTGTCTCCCATAGAAACTTTTCTCATACATAACCTGCAAGGATTGAAACGACCTTGTCAGGATCGTCTCAATCCTTATTTTGTCAGGCATCCTGTTGGTACGGTCTGATCAATTCATATTTCATTAGCTTACTTGAATTAGGACAACAGTTGCCATACGTCCCGCAAGCCTGCCGTCTCGCCGAGCTGAATGGAAGCGCTGATCCCGATACGTGCACCAACCACCCCCGGTGATTGCGGCACGCTCGACACCGGCACTTGTGAGTTGGAGCCTGGCTAACTCATAAATGTCACACAGATATCTGTCTTTCTCACCTCTAACGAACGCAGCCGAATTATTGCTGTCTTGATTAACGAATGCCTCGAAGACTTCAGGTCCAACTTCAAAACTGTCTGGTCCAATTGCAGGCCCCAACCATACTGCCACATCTGACCCTGGACGCTGTACGGCAGCCAGGGTTTTTAGCAGCACTCCAGCGTGCAGGCTCCGCCAACCAGCATGGGCAACACCGACACGGTGACCATCTGTGGCCGCAAAGACAACAGGCAAACAGTCCGCCGACCTTACAGCGCAAATCACACCCGGAGTTGATGTCACTGCAGCATCTCCCTGATGGGTTTGATCGAATGGAAGTTCCAGCACGTCGCTCATATGAACTTGATCCAGCCAGTGAATCGGTGCTACTGGCTCAAGAGACTTTTCCAGGAGAGCCCGACAATGAACTGAATCGTCAGACGTTTCTAAAAAGGAAACCAACTTATCGCCTGACCGTGCCAGAGTTGTGAAAGCACAAATCGAAGTCAGTCTGGGCCAAGATGGTGCAACTACACTGAACCCTTTGTATTCTGAGATCAATTCATTGTCTCCTCGAAAGCAGTAACGATTTTGTCAGCGTCCTTTGCATGCGAAACAAATGTTGTTTCCTCTGTATTTGAAGTCTTCAATATCCTTTTTCCGACGTACCGCCCGTCATCAGGCCGCCGTCCCGCAGTTCGCTCAGTAGATCACGCATGGCTGTCCCTTCCCATACCCGGGACGAGTGCCCTTCAGGACCTCAGGATTTCTTTCACCCGGCCGACGATGCCACCCTCCAGGCACACTTTGATGCCGTGGGGGTGGTGGGGAGATTTGGTAAGAATATCCCGGACGATGCCTTCTGTAAGCGCACCGGTTCGCTGATCCTGCTTTTGGACCACCTTCACCCGCACACCGGCTGAAATATCAGATCGGTTTTGTCCATTCATGGAGATATCTCCTCTGCTGCCGGACACGCCCCCCCAAAGAAAATTGTCCCGCATATTTCCCGGAGTTGGAGCCGGTTTTCCCGATATTACAAGTCTGAAGAGATCATCTCTTCATTGGAATGATTTCGATCCAGTAATCGTCCGGATCATTGATGAAGTAGATGCCCATAGCCTTATTCTCATAACAGATGCACCCCATTTCTTCGTGAAGATTGTGGGCGGCTGCGAAATCATCAACCTTAAAGGCCAGGTGAAATTCATTATCGCCAAGGTTGTAAGGATCTTGACGGTCTTTAAGCCAGGTTAGTTCAAGCTGGTGTGGCGTTTGGCCATCTCCGAGAAAGACTATAATGAAACTGCCGTCCGGGGCTTCAACACGCCTCTGCTCGACAAGTTGCAGGGCATCCTTGTAGAAGGCCAGACTTTTCTTCAAATCAAGGACATTGAAATTATTGTGGGCGAAAGTAAATTGCATAGTCTTTAATCCTTTACCGTTAAATATGGTTTTAACGGACCTTGAACACTACAGATCATCAGGCCGATTGGCATCATAACAGCTTTATTCCCCTGTCGCAATCGAATGAACAGGGAAGTTTTAAGGTGCTGTTTTTCTTTTCCCATGGTTCACTCGCTAGCCAGTCTCACCAGGTCTTCGATGGATTCAGGAACCTTGATCAGGTTCTCTTTCCTTGCCTTTGACAGCTTCTTGATTTTGTTTTCCACTCTGAGTGCGAGACTTCTGCTCCCCAACCTCTTCTCCAGCACCAGGGTCAGAGGGCGCCTACCTCGAAGGTATTTTGACCCGCGGCATCCTTTTTCCTGGTGCTCTGCAAACCGGCGAGCAACATTAGTTGCAATTCCCGTGTAAAGACTCCCATCGTGGCATCTGATTAAGTACACGTGCCAATTAGACATAATAGAACCCTTCACGTTAGCACTGCCGATTACCGGCACCCCTGCAGAGACCTGGACGTGCCCGATTCGCTCCATGCTAAAACTTCCCGCAAGGGATAGTCAAGCTGCCGGTTGTAACAGTTCATCTTTTTTGATACTTTTTCGAGAAGATCGGGGGATAGTATACCTGATGCCGGTTTTAAATCAAAGATGAACTCAAGGCGTCAAGGAGGGGGCGACGCAGGCGTAGATGAAACGTACGTCGAAGAGCCGACGACGATGCCAACGAAGATAGCGCTTTGATTTAGAATTGGAATAACTATATCGTTTAAAAATACCCAAACGGATAGGATTACGAACGAATGATTGCTTGAAGAGATTATGTGTTATTTATTGTAGTCAAGATTTTCGGCTGACGCGCCTGTATAGCAGCTTCCTTTTGGTAATGTGCAAGTGTGATCAAAGAAAAAATGAAGCGTTATTTACATCAATTCCAACATCTTTCTCATACCTCCCCCGCTGTAACAACCACATCAAAGTCCACGGAGAGTTCCTCAAAATGCCTGCGGCCGCACCGGATCTTTTCGGCTTCGGCATTGCGTAGTTTTTCAAAGTCTTTGGTGCCCTTGGTTTCGCGGACCAGATATAATACCGTGTCGTCATGTTTCAATATTGCCCAGTCGGGGTTGTATTCTCCTATGGGCGTCTCGACCCTAAACCATCCCGGCAACTTGACAAAGAGCTTTATGTCTTCCCTCTGGTCGAGTTCCTCCGCAAACTTTCTCTCAATTTCGGAGTCATAAATTACAGCGTCATAGACCGATTTCTTTACCTCCAGTCTGTTCGTCAGGTAGCTGATGATTTCCTTGTCCTCGAATAGCCTCATGCTCCATTCCTGATCAGCGATTTTTTCATATTTGATGCCATCGATCATCAGCCGGTGCAGTTCCCGTTTAAGAATGCCGACTGCGGCGTCCATGAACCGCTGCGGATTGACGGCGAATTCGGAAAGCCGCCCTGATTCGATCAATATTCTGGCAATGGTGGAACGTGTTAGTTCCGTTTCCTTCTGAATGTAGGCGATGATGTCGGGAAGTACGCCAGTAAAGGCGATGTCCGTAATCGAACTTCGAATTTCCGTCGTACCGATTCCTTTGTAGGCCGCATCGAGGAGCGCTTCCCGGTAGGAAATGCGGACGGGCTCGACTTTTTCCATCTTCTGTATGGCCTCAACGGAACGGTTTGCGAGCACCCCCGTAGAATATTCCACAGAATAGGTCGTCTTCGTCTTGATCCGGTTCCAGAGGCTCTCGAAATCCTTATCCAGAAAGACCTGCTTGTTGATCCTCAAGGGTCGCTCGTCTTCGTCTTTTTTGATGTGTCTGTCGATTTGATAAGACGCCATGACATCCATGATTTCGTTCTGTACGTCCTTGAATTCGTCCGGCACGGCAAAGACAAACCCCGGTGCTTTCGGGTTGAAGGCGGGCAGAATCTTTCCATCCTTATCGATATAGCCCTTTTCTTGAACGGTATTCCAGATCTTCTCGGAGGCATCCCTTCCAAGGGCAGTTTCCTCACCATCTACAACCCGCACGATCCCGGCAAACCCGCCGATGGGGATCTTTCCGAAAGTGACCCCACAATCTTCCTCGTATTCCGTCTGGAGCGACCGGGCAAAGTCCTCATAGCTTTCATTGGCCACAACGGTCAGTTTGTTGATGTTTTCGTCGAAAACCCGCTCGCCGTCCTGGTTGACGGGTAGCCGCAGTCCCCGACCGATTTCCTGCCGCTTCTTCAGAACGGAAGCCGTCTCGTTGAGTGTGCATATCTGGAAGACGTTGGGATTGTCCCATCCTTCCCGCAGGGCGGAATGGCTGAAGATGAAGCGGAGCGGTTCGTCAAGAGACAAGAGTTGCTCCTTGTTTCGCATGATCTTGGTGTAGGTGTCCTCATCCGCCTCAGAGTTCCCCCGCGTATCTTTCAGGACGCCCTTTTTATCCTGTGAGAAGTAGCCGTCATGGAGTTTCTCAACCGGATAGGAGAGAAGTCCATGGAAACGAGGCTGGGCAATCAGTTCATTATAGTAATCCTCAAACCATTGGGCAAATTTCCCCTTGGCAGGTTTGCCCCACTCATCATACGCCCGGTAGTTAGCCACCCGGTCTATAAAAAACAAGGATAGGACTTTAAGCCCCTTGTCTTTAACTTGACACTCCTTTTCAAGATGCTTCCGGATGGTGTTTCTGATCTGGACTTTCATCAGGTCTTCCCGGATGCCGCCCTGTTCTTCGCCGCGTCGCAGAAAGCGCCCGTTGCTGAACCCTACGAATTCATTGCCCGGTTCAGCGCTTATCTCCGAGATGACGTAGCCGTCCCGATAGGCCTCCCGCTCGTTGGAGAGGACGAAAAGATCGGCTCCCTGTTTCACCTTGACGGTCTTTTCCCGGATGCCGCCCGGTTTGTTTTCATGGATGGCCACTTTTGCGATGATCCCTTTGGTATTGTCCACTTCGACCAGCTTCGCATACGCGGCATTGAAGGTGTTGGCGCCCTTCGCCTCCGCCACGACAATCTGTTTCACCAGCCGCATCTCGTAGGCCTGGATGGGGTCCAGCTTGTAAACATGGTTGTAGAGATTCCGGTGTGTCGCCGAATAGCGAAGTGTGCAGAGGGGATTCAGCGTCTTGATGGCCTCCTGAGCCTTGGGCGTATTGTCAACGCTTTGAGGTTCGTCGATGATCACAATGGGATTCGTGGCCGTGACGAACTCGATGGGCTGACGGCCTGAAAGCTTGTCGTTCTCCTTGAAGATGACGTTGCTCTTCTGCTCATCGTCGGTGCCCGTGAAATTCTTGCGGAAGGCGTCGATATTGATGACCATGATTTGAATTGAATTACTCACCGCAAATTGTCGCAGGCGATTGATCTTCTGAGAGTCGTAAACAAAATACTCATATTCGATATTGTTAAAGAGGGCTTTGAAGTGGTCTTGTGTGATCTCCAGGTTTTTCAGGACGCCCTCGCGTATCGCCACGCTGGGGACGACGATGACGAATTTCTTGAAGCCGTATTTCCGGCTGAGTTCAAAGATCGTCCTGAGATAGACATACGTCTTACCCGTTCCCGTTTCCATCTCCACACTGAAGTGAAAGTCCTGTAAAATAGGTATTCGATCAATACCGTGGCGATCCTGAATGGTATTGACATTCGCGAGGAGCGTTTCATCGTTGATCAGGAGCCGATTCCCCATTCCCAGCTCCGTCTGGACCTGCCCGCTCAACACGCCCTTATAAGAGGTTTCAAAGCGGATTTCAAAATCCCCCTGGTGCAAGGGCTGACCGTCGAATATGGCCACCACGGCATTGACGGCGTCTATCTGGAATTGTTGCGAGGCGTCGAATTTAAGCTTCATAGCTATACCGTTCTGAAGGTAATGTTCCGGGTTTTCATGATCTGCACGGCATTGGTCTTGAGCTGGTCGTTGCCTTTGAAGCCTTCGTCCAGGCAGACGACGCGAACCGGTTTCATTTCGGCCATCTCTTTGATGACGTCCGGCGTCAAATCCTTTTCCAGACAGATGAGCATGGAACCATCAGCAATAGTGAAAACATCCCTTTCCGCCAAAACAGTCTTTTCGATTTTCGTGGTCAGGGAGAACCCCGATTTCAGAAGGATTTCGTATAGGATGTTTTCCTGGGAGCTTTGCGGATTGATGTGCTCGACGAAAAGGGCAATCTGTTTTTTAATGGCTTCTTCATCCTTCGCCACGTCGCCGTCCCAGAGTTTGAAATTAGAAGGCTGGAGCTTGAAGACCTTGAAACCAAGATCTGGCTGCGGCTTGGCGGCGGAGAACAGGCCTTTCTTCTTTTCCTGCTCATCTTTGATATTCTTGATAACCCGGCGGATGCGTTCCTTGCCGATGTCGGAGATGGTCTTGAATCCGGTTTTGTGGGCTTCGGAATTTTCCTCTGTTGGCTCGGGCAGTTGCACCATAATGAACTTGCGGTTGCCGCCGTCTTCCTTGTTCAGTTCGAGGACGGCGTGGGCGGTGGTGGCATAGCCAGAAAAAAAATCTAAAACAATATCACCTTCTTTGGTTGCGGTATGCAGGATCTTATTTATGAAATAGGGTGATTTAGGATAGTCTGGGTTTAAATCATTAAAAAGTCTTTTGAATTCGCGATTAGCAACATCAGTTGAGATATCGCCACCCCACCAAAAAGATTTTGTCTTCGAAGTCCTCAAGAAATCTTGATCGCCATCATCCGCTTCCTCATCTCCTAAATCAGACATAATGCCTGGCTTTAAATAAACTCTATGATCAATATCCCAGCGGCCCTTTTTTTCTGAGTAGCGTGGATGCAAATACTTCAAATTATCTGAGACCTTATCTATTCCCCATCGCCAACGACCATCACTCCCATCTCCGCGTTTAGGTAAAATTTCTACATCACCATTATTTATACGTTTCAATGAGCAGTACCCTGATTTATGATTAAAAAATATTGAGAAAAACATATTAGGCCGGTCTATACGGCGATCTGGCCGTCCTCGTTTCCGTAGGTCTCTTAAAGCAAATCTTTCTCCATTCTCATCTTTATATTTATATTCCTTTAACTGTTCCTCTGTTAACGGGAGTCCATATGATACAAAATTGCCCCTTGAATAAATAAGCAAATATTCATGACAGGTTGCAACATTTGCTTTATCATTCCTGCCTTTCATATTGTTAATTACCGTTAGGCTTGCAATGTGGTTCTCCTCGCCAAAAATCTCATTCAGTATACTTCTTAATCCAATAAATTCGTGCTCATCGATCGAAATAAATATAACCCCATCCTCCCGCAACAGATTCCTTGCCAGAAACAGGCGTGGATATATCATGTTCATCCATTTGGAATGGAATCGACCGTCCGCTTCCGTGTTCGTGGAGTATTTCCGTCCCTCGTTGTCAATCTGTCCGGTGTAGCGGAGATAGGTGTCCAGACTTTCGCTGTAATCATCAGGATAGATGAAATCGTTGCCTGTGTTGTAGGGGGGATCGATGTAGATCATCTTGACCTTGCCGAAATAGGACTTCTGAAGGAGCTTCAGGACCTCCAGGTTGTCGCCCTCGATGAAGAGATTTTCCGTCGTGTCGAAATCTACGGATTCATCGCGGGCGGGCGCCAGGGCAGCGATGCTCGGCTGCTGGATGATCTTGAAGCAGTCGGCCTTCCCTGGCCAGTTCATCCCGTAGCGTTCCTTTCCCGGATCTACCATTTCTCCAAGGGTCAGCTTGAGCCGTTCAAAGTCAATCTTTTGCCCTTCTGTAAAGGCCTCAGGAAAGAGGGCTTTGAGCTGTTCCCGTTTTTCCTCAACGATATCAATCGACTTCAGATCCAGCTTTTCAATTTCTGCCATGAAATAACCCTCCGAAAGAGGCTGTAAGATATTATGCAACCGGATTATTGTTGTTTTTCCAGATAGGGCAATCCTTCCACTCTTTGGGGAAGCCCATCGGCGCCAAGGGAATATTGGAATAATCCTCAAGCAGCTTTTCCACCCGATTCGGCCAACGGCTCAACGGCGCTACGTAAGCAATGAGATAGCGAAGCAAGGTTAATACCGCAAAAAGCCTTTCATTTCTTACTTCGACCGGGGTGTGCCATTCAGGATGCTTGTTGCGCCTTGGAATAGCCGGCTTTATGCCGAGAGCCCGGTTCCATAAGCGGCCATGATGAGCGCAAATATTACGTACCTGGTTGAGGCAATGGAGCCAGGAATCCAGGACTTCAGCCGATATTCCGTATACGGCTGCAACATTGCGCCTGATTTCGGACTCCGTTCCCCGAAATAAAGTGAAAAGCATTCCAAAAGTCATGAGTTCCACGGCCATCCATAACGGCAAGTCGGTTTCCTTTCTGTACTTTTGCCGGTAGTGCTCAACAAACCGTTCCTGGCTGTGGATGGCTTCCTCGCAGATTTTATGAATCATCTCAATCCTTTTATCATTATTAATTTTTGGAAGATTGGCAGGATTGAGATGTCCAAAGGCCCCGTATTTCAAGGTGAAGGTATTGGTCAACTGCGTCCGGACAGCTATCTCTACCCGCTCAATGGCGTCCATGACCAGCAGCCTCATTTGGCGGTCGAATGTGTACCGCCGCCAGATCATTTCAAAAGTGGTACCTGGCTTTAAAGTGTCATCATCTTGGCGGAAAGGATACCAATAGGCGCTGAGACGGTAATAACTGACGTTGCTCAGATGAATGAGAAGTGTTTTCTTGTCTGTAACTACCAGACCACGGTTGATTAGGAGGTCGGCCTGCTGATCGAAAGTGAGAGACGATTTGGTATATTTCATACGGCCCTCGTATAAATAAAAAATCCGCCAAAATTGAGCATGTTTCCGAAGAAACAGAGGCTTGGCGGATGTGCTGGTGCTACTATAGCCGTATGCTCAGAAATGTCAAGTAGATTTTGCAATAAAATTTTCCTTATCTTTTGCATATGTTAAACAATCTTCCAGCGAATCGTAAATAATTCCTGCTTAATTATGTTCTGTGATCTGCCCCCCCCAAGCTGGTCCAATTTCTTGGGGTAGTTTTGTCTTCATAATCGTCTGACCAGAAATCGTTGTCGATTGAATATTGACATCAAGAAGAACATCCAGATTTACATTAACTGAAAAACACCCTGTGTCAAGCATTTGTACCTTTCATTCGGCATTCAATAAAATGCTCCAATGACCAGAATCAATGATTTGTATTTGAAAGCTTGGACGCATCGTTTTTGCCGATGCTTACCGCTTTCAGGAAGCAATGACTTTTGATTGTCTTTATACATACTGCCAAGAATACTTTGTCTTATGGCCTATAAGCCGTAAGTATTAATTACCAACTGCATATAATACACTCATTTATCTTCGGGGCCTGATACCGTCTCACGGTGTTCAACCGTTTCTTCCATGGCACGAGTCAAGCATGCTTGTATCAGAGAGATGTAGGTTGCGGTCTCGGGTCCAATGCCTTTTATCATCAGTAGTCGTTCATAAGGCTGCTGGAGAACGTAAAAAATGGTTTTGAACTGCTTCAATAGGGCCTTTGCGGTAGGCTTTGTATCAACACGCGGGATGGCATATGTCAATAAGAGTTCGATCAATTCGTAATCGGCAAGGACCTTGCCGTAATTCACCACCAACATTTTATGATGATTGAATTTACAGCATAAATGATGATTATTGTCGTGCATTGAGGTGAATGTAAATTATCAGCAAACGCCCTTCCTTCCCGAATTTAATGAAATTAGGTGGTGGATTTGGGCGGAATCTCAAGGCTTTCAAAATTTTGCAAGATAGGATATATGATATTAAGGGTATATGCATTGTTGAAAAATAGAATAGAATTATCCATAGAAAATAGCATTCTGTATTAGAGAGTCACTCTATTGTTCTGACGCGATTTACGAATCCTGTGGTATCTTGGTAAGCTCTGCAAGGATGCCTGAAGAGAAGAAAGAGTTGCGAGGCGCAATTTGCAGGTGCGCGGGAAGAACCGAACATATGAAATAGGGGAGCTTGGAAGATTTGCAAAGGGCTGCCCGGGGAAAAGGCAAGCCCTGACCGTTGCCAAGAGTGGCGGTGCTTATGACTTTGTTTTCTTGAATAGTGTTGACTTGGTGGTGAACAAAATCCGTAGCTGAAAAGAGTATTAAGTCAGTTTCCCTTAATTATATAAGGAAGTGGAGATTATGATGTCGAAGTTGATAGATCAAAGGGGAGACGAGGAGTGCCTGCTCATGGGTAATGAGGCTTTTGCCCGTGGGGCGTTGGAGGCGGGACTGAACGTTGCCTACGGGTATCCGGGTACCCCCTCCTCAGAAATCATCGAGAACCTTTGCCATGTGGCAAAGGAGAGAAACCTCTATGTGGAGTGGTCAACCAACGAAAAAGTGGCTTTGGAATCAGCAGCAGCAGCATCCTTTGCTGGACTCAGGTCCCTCTGTATTATGAAACAAAATGGTGTCCATGTGGCGTCCGATTTCCTCCTCCATCTTGCTCCCTCTGGAATCAGAGGGGGTATGCTCCTTATCTTCTGTGAGGATCCGGGAGCATTATCCAGTGTCAACGAAGTGGAGTCCCGCTATTTTGCTCCCATGATAGAAATACCCCTCGTAGAGCCGGGAGATTTTCAGGAAGCTAAAGATATGACTAAATGGGCTTTTGAAATTTCGGAAGAAATCAAACATATCGTCATGGTGCGAAGTGTAACCCGTCTTTCCCATGGCAGTGGAAATGTTAAGTTTGGTACCCTTCCCGACAACCTTGAAAAAGGGCAGGCCGACTTCAAAATGGATGGTCCTATCCTCGATCCTGATACAGGCCTGATCTTCAGTACACCTGTTATCTATAAGCATCAGCTTCAGCAGGAAAAAATAAAAAAGGTAAGAGAGATTTTTGAACTGAGTCCATTCAATACCTACCGGGGACCGGAGAAACCGGCACTCTTGATCATCACTTCCAGTATTTGTTACCTCTACTGTAAGGAGGCTCTCAGTATATTGGGCCTTGAAGATAGGGTAGGTGTCTTGAAGTTCGGCACAACCTGGCCGTTACCGCCAAAACTTCTCAAAAAACACGCTTCCCTGACGGATAAGATCCTGATTGTGGAGGAGGTCCGGCCATTTTTGGAAGAGCACGTTAAAATCCTCGCTGCTGAGATGGCTTCGGAGATCGGGATAAAAACCTTTTACGGCAAAGAAAGCGGCCATCTTCCTTCGGTGGGAGAGATGAATCCTGATTTTGTTATATCAGCTCTGTGCAAGATTTTGGAAAGTAATAATTATGTAGGAATGCCTTCCGACTACGAGAAGAAGGTAGGAATGCTGACTTCAACCCAAACCCCCAGGAGAGACCTGACTTTCTGTCCTGGCTGCCCTCACAGGGCATCATTCTGGTCAATTCATAATGCCCTGCAACTGGATGGCCGCAGAGGTTTTGTCTGTGGTGATATTGGCTGCTATTCCCTGGCCATTCTTTCTCCATCCTGTGGTTTTGGCACCGTGAAGACATTGCATTCCATGGGTTCCGGGACAGGTATCGCTGGCGGCTTTGGAATGTTAAGGCCCTTTGGCATGGAGCAGCCGGTATTGGCCGTTTGTGGGGATTCTACGTTTTACCACTCCGTCATACCGGCCCTGATCAATGCCGTACATAACAGGGCTAATATTACTCTTCTCGTCTTGGATAACGGCGGAACAGCGATGACGGGATTCCAGCCCCATCCTGGTTTAAAGCTCAGCGCCATGGGACAGGAGACACCGGTCGTTGATATTGTACGGATATGTGAGGCCATTGGTGCCAGGGTTGAAATTAGAGACCCCTTTGAACTGGAGGAGACCAGGGAAGCGATAAATCGCTTCCTGGAGGATGAAGAGGGCGTCAAGGTTTTGGTGCTGCGACAGATATGCGCATTGAGCCCGGAGAAGAGGGCAGGGAAAAGATACGAGGTGCGAATTGATGAGACTGTTTGCCTAGGTGAAAACTGTGGATGCAATCGCCTGTGTACCCGGATATTCCGCTGTCCCGGCATTAATTGGAGCAGAGAGAAAAGGAAAGCCGTAATCGATAATGTTATATGTGCCGGATGTGGCGTTTGTTCATTTATCTGTCCTTCTGGGGCTATAAAAAAGGAGGAGGCATAATAAGTGAAAAAGATGCAGTTGTTGAGGGATCCATATAATATCATAATTACCGGTGTGGGTGGTCAGGGGAATGTTATGGCTTCAAGATTATTGGCTAACGTGCTGGTCAATAACGGCTACCATGTCACCATAGGAGAAACCTTTGGGGCATCTCAGCGAGGCGGCTCAGTTATGAGTCATCTCAGGGTTTCGGCAGAATCCTTATGGAGTCCTCAAATCCCAAAAGGAAGAGCTGATATTGTTGTCGCCCTTGAACCTGTCGAGGCAATAAGAGTCCTGATACACTATGGCAACCCGGGAGTTAAGGTGCTAACCAATAGCCGGCCTATCTATCCTGTAGGTGTCATTGCAGGGGAAATGGATTATCCCTCTCCGGAAGAGGTCAGGGAAACTCTTGGGCAACTATCAGCTTATGCGTTGTTCATAGACGCCACGGATGAGGCAATTAAACTGGGCAACCCTATTATGGGAAATATCGTAATGGTAGGTGCTATTGTCGGGTTGGATGAACTTCCCATACATAGAGAAGACTTCAAAAAAGTGATCGAGAGTTCCCTGTCGGCGGATAAGCTGGAAGTAAACCTTAAGGCTTTCGATATTGGACTGGAAAAGGTAAAGAAGCGGCATTGGGGAGACTTAAAGGACATTTCAATCAATTGATTATGAACCTAATATCTTGAAAATATTCCTTGACATAAAACGAATATTGAGATAGGGAAAACCTTGCTAATGTAGCCTCTATGGTCTCCCCGGAGGTCCGCTTTTTACCTTTTCCCCTGAGTAAGAGTAGCGGAAAAGGTTCGGTTAACCAGCCAAATAAAACGTAGTTGTTCAGCGGATTGTGATTAAACACGGCCGGTAAATAACAGTGAACGGTTAAAATAAAACTAATACTGATGTATGAGGGGGATATTAGGTAATGTTCCCGGCCCATACATCGAGAAGGAGGAAAAAGTGAATATTGTTGCATGTATAAAACAGGTCCCCGATACAGAAGCACAGATTAAGGTGAAACCCGATGGATCGGGAATTGACGAAACTGGAATCAAATGGATCATGAACCCCTATGATGAGTATGCCGTTGAAGAGTCCCTCAGATTGAAGGAAAAGCTTGGAGGGGAAGTCACCGTTGTTTCTCTGGGGCCGGCAAGGGTCATGGCAACCATCAGGACTGCCCTTGCCATGGGCGCCGACAAAGGGATACACATCTGTGATCCGGCTTTTGATGGTGCCGATGCCTATACCACAGGAGCCGCCCTTGCTGCTGCTATCGGCGGTATTCCATATGACATAATTATTTGCGGGCAACGTGCTATTGACGATGATTCCGGTCAGGTTGGTTCCGTCCTTGCTGAACTTCTCGGTATCCCACAGTTGACGATTGTTACAAAGGTTGACGTGGATGGAAAGTCCATAAAGGTTATCAAGCCTATTGAGGGGGCCCAACTGTTGATTGAAGGAACTCTGCCGTGTGTAGTTACTGCGCAGAAAGGGTTAAATGAACCCCGTTATGCATCCCTGCCCGGGATCATGAAAGCTAAAAAGAAACCTGTTGACACCAAAGATGCACAGGCATTGGGCGTAACTGTGGATGTAAAGGCAAAAGTCGCGAAATTCGTACCGCCTCCGGCCAGAGCAGCGGGGAAGATCATCGGTGGTGATGATCCGGCAGCAAAGGCGGAAGAGCTGGGCAGGCTCTTGAAAGAAGAGGCAAAAGTTCTCTAAAAATATTTGCGAATATATGAATTATCATGGAGGAAAATAGAAATGGCAAAAGGTGTATGGATAGTGGCGGAACTGAGAGATGGTGCCTTTCGCAAGATCAGTTTTGAGCTTGCCGGCACGGCAAGAAAGCTTGCTGACGAGTTGGGAGAGGAAGTTTGTGCCATCATGTTAGGATCCGGAATTGAAGGAATTGCCGGTGATTTTGCAAAATACGGTGTTGATAAAGTTTATGTGGCGGACAACCCTGCCCTGGAACCCTACACTACAGATGCACATGCCGCGGCTGTTGCCAAGGTGGTGAAGGAAAATGATCCCTCTATACTCCTGCTGGGCGCTTCCGCTCAGGGAAAAGATCTCTCTTCTCGTCTGGTGGGTAAGCTGGCGACCGGTATGGCTACAGATTGTACTGATGTGAAGATAGCAGCCGGCAAGCTTGTCGCGATAAGACCTTTGTATGCCGGTAAGTGCTACGGGGAAGTTGTCGTCTCGGGAACTCCCCAGATGGCTTCTCTAAGGCCGAATGTATTTCCCGTTGTGGAAAATGCAAAGGCAGGTGCAGTAGTGAAATTTGATCCTGCGCTTGATTCATCTCAGTTGAAGACAAAGGTCCTTGAGGTCCAGAAGGATACAAGTGGAAAGGTTGATCTGACAGAGGCTAACTCGATTGTTGCCGGTGGACGGGGAGTGAAGGGAGCCGAGGGTTATCAGATTCTCGAAGAACTGGCGGATGTCTTAGGTGCAACAGTGGGGGCCTCCAGAGCCGCAGTAGATGCGGGATGGAGACCTTTATCAGACCAGGTCGGACAGACGGGAAAGGTTGTCTCCCCCAGCCTCTACATCGCCTGTGGAATTTCCGGTGCTATTCAGCATCTGGCCGGCATGAGTTCTTCCAAATATATTGTAGCCATTAATAAGGATCCGGAGGCCCCGATCTTTGCAAAGGCCGATTACTGTATCGTAGATGATCTCTTTAAGGTCGTCCCGGAGTTGACTAAGGTATGTAAGAAACTGCTTGCGTGATAATAGATAAAAACCGGGAGTGGACTTACCGCTTCCGGTTTTTTTATGCAGGATAATATCATTAAATAGAGGTTTACATCTGAAGCAGGAGGTTAACCATGTTACCGATTGCAGGTAAGATAGTTCTCATATTGTTAATAGTTGTTACCGTTGTTGCTTTTAGTAAGAGAGCAAAATTCCTTATTGCCCTTATTAAACAGGGACAACCGGAAGACAGATCTGACAAGGCCGGTGAGCGTTTGAAATTCTTTCTCGGTCAGGTACTGCCCCAGCGTTGCGTCCTTAAGCAAGTTACAAAAGGTGACTATGCCGGCATAGGACACATGCTCTTATTCTATGGGTTTTCTCTTTTCCTTCTCAGTTACGGTGTTCATATTGCGGAAGGACTTTACGAACCATTATCACCCGCCCTTTTAGGAAGAACCGTTAATAACCTGTTTTTTCTCCTTCTCGATATTGCCGGTCTGGTCGTTATTGCAATGATCATCTGGGCGGCGATCAGGCGTTATATCGTCAGGCCTGCGCGTCTGAAGCCATCCATGGAAGCAGGAATCATTTTGATTGTGGTTTTTTCTTTAATGCTTCTGAGCTTTTGCACAGAAGCATTTCGCCTTCTTGCAGAAGGCAGTAATCCCTTTGCCGAGTGGTCTTTTGTAGGCATAGCCCTGGCAAATCTCTTCGCGGACATGGGTTTACAGGACAAGGCACATATGCTCTACATGATTTTCTGGTGGGTGCATATGATTCTTATCCTGGGCTTTGGCATTTACATTCTCTACTCCAAACATCTTCATATTCTTACTTCTCACTTCAATCTCTATTTTCATTCCACGGGTCCCAAAGGCTCTCTTCAGCCGATAACGGATATGGAAGAGGCGGAAACTTTTGGAGTCTCGAAGATTACTGAATTTTCATGGAAACAGCTCCTCGATTTGTACGCCTGCACAGAGTGCGGACGTTGTACTGAAAACTGTCCCGCCAGTAACAGCGGAAAACATTTAAAACCGGAAGAACTTATTAAGCACCTTAAGGTACACCTCTTTGCCTCGTCGGCAAAGTTGCTCGCGGAAAAGGAAGAAGGGCAAGAAAAGGAAGAAGGACAGGCCCTTATTGGTGATGTGGTGAACGAGGAAGAGATATGGGACTGCACAAATTGCATGGCCTGTATGGAGATATGCCCGGTAGCAATTGAACATATCAACAAAATTGATGATATGCGGCGCTACCTGGTTTTGATGGAGAGTAAATTCCCGGCAGCGCTGCAGACTGCATTTAGAAATATGGAAAATAACTCTAATCCCTGGGGCATAGGTGCCCATACGAGGGGTGATTGGGCCAAAGAACTGGGTATCAAGACCCTGGCGGAAGATCCAAACGTGGAATACCTGTTCTATGTAGGTTGTTCCGGATCGTTTGATGACAGGGGCAAGAAGGTAACAGTAGCCTTTGCTAAGATCCTTCAGGCGGCTGGTATCAGCTTTGGTATCCTTGGAGAAGAAGAGGGGTGCTGTGGCGATTCGGCCATGAGGGGCGGCAATGAGTATCTCTACCAGATAATCGCCCAGGGAAATGTTGAGATAATGAACGGTTATAATGTTAAGAAAATTGTTGCCATCTGCCCCCACGGATATAATGTTATAAAGAAGGATTATCCCTTTTTCGGCGGCAATTACGAAGTCTATCACCATACCGAAATTATTGCCGATCTGATTGCCAAAGGTAAGATCAAATTGAGCAAGTCTCTGGAGGGGGTATTTACCTACCACGATTCCTGTTTCCTTGGCAGGTACAATAATATCTATGATCAGCCAAGAAAAATTTTAAAGTCTGTTCCTGGTTTAAAACTGACGGAGATGGAGCGAAACCATGCGAGGAGCTTCTGCTGCGGTGCCGGTGGTGCCAGAATGTGGATGGAAGAAGATGTCGGCGAGAGGATCAACAATATGAGGACCGATCAGGCTATTGCGGCCAAAGCAGATACAATTGCCGTGGCCTGTCCTTTCTGCCTCACCATGTTGACTGACGGGATCAAGGACCGTGAAAAGGAAGAAAGCATGAACTCTCTCGATATTTCTGAAATAGTGTTGAAGGCCATGGATATTTAAAGTATTGGATTCAGAAGGGGCGTGAATTAAAACTCTCGCACACCATGTATACCGTCGCAATGAAGCGTTGGTATGCATGGTGTGCTTTTTTATGGTCTAAAAAATATTTTCAGCGGGCTTATGAATACAATTTCCAAAGCTCTCGATAAGAGAGATTATGCCCCGAATTTTGTTAATCTTTTAGCGTGTGCAAGCGCCAGACCCATGAGGTAAATCATCGGTATCCGCCCGAGGCCGCCTTGGATACAATCCCTTTCTCCGAAGCGCTCTACCCTGTCCGGTCGGCAGGTATTCGCTGACAACAGGACAGGCAAAGAATGCCAACTGTGAGAGGCCAGTGCCGCCGGTGTGGAGTGATCACCCGTAACTACCATGACATGCGGATGAAGATCGGTAATCCGTGGGAGCAAAGAATCTACCTTCTCGATTATTCTGACCTTTTCAGCAAAATTTCCGTCCTCACCCCTCGAGTCGGTATCCTTGATATGAACAAAGAAAAAGTCGAAATTATGGTAGTTTTTACAGAGGGTATCAAATTCATCTTCTATACTGTTCGTTGAGGTATTAACCGTCATACCTAGAAGCCGGGCGATTCCCCTGTACATGGGGTAGTTGGCAATAGCAAGGGGATTAAGACCATATCGTTCACTGATACTGGGAAAGTAGCGGTGTCTGGCATATCCCCTCAAAAGTATCATGTTTGCCTTTTCCTCATCCGCAAGAACATCTGTTGCTTTTTCTACAAGCTCTGTTATGGCGGCGGCGGTATTTTCTGCTTCTCGGATCAATGGTCGCGGTGGAAAAGGAAGTACCCCGGTCTTTTGGGGATCTGTTTCCTCTATTTCTTCCCGCAGTTCGTCTCCCCGGAGTACGAACAATGCCCGGTGTTCCTTTTCAGTCTCAAAGAAAACATCAATACCGGACGTGAGGCGGATCTGTTCCTTAAGCTTCCTGCAGAGCCTCCGGTTAGTTTCACTATCTATGCGACCTGCACGCCTGTCCGTGACCCTGCCCTGCTTGTCAATGGTGGCGAAGTTGACCCGCATGAACAGGTCTTTTTCCGTCATGGGGAAATCAATCCCTGCCGCTGAAAGGAGTCCACGCCCCACATTGTTTTCAATGGGATCGTATCCGAAGAGAGCGAAGTGGGCCGGGCCACTGCCTGGTGTTATCCCATATCCGATCGGATCGAGAAGTCCGCAGATCGATTTTTTTGCCAGGGCATCGAGGTGAGGAGTATCTGCTGTTTCCAGTTCCGTCTGGTTTTTCTCTCCCATGGGTAAACCGCCGAGCCCGTCCATGATAAGGAAAACAATCTTTGTCTCATTTTTTACAATTAATTTTTCAACCAGTTCCGGATTCATGATTCACCACCTCCCTTTTACAGCCATAGCTAATGTCCTTTAAAGGTAGTTTTGCTTTTTTCGAGAAAGGCCTTCATTCCTTCCTTCTGGTCATCGGTACTGAAGCACTGGGCGCAGCATTCTGCCTCAATCCGGGTAGCGTTATCGATGGCAAGGTCATAACCGAAATTGATGCTGTGTTTGGCCATCTTGATGGCGAAGCCGGGCTGGCCAGCCAATTTCATGGCGAATTTTTTGGTTTCCATGAGAAGCTGGTCGGCAGGATAAACCCTATTGGCAAGACCGATTTCATAGGCCCTTTGAGCATTGATCTGTTCCCCCCCCATGATCAGTTCCTTTGCTCTTCCCATACCGATAATACGGGGTAATCTCTGGGTGCCTCCCCATCCGGGAATCAAACCGAGTAATATTTCCGGCTGGCCGAAGACAGCCTTTTCAGAAGCGAATCTCATATCGCAGGCAAGAGCGATTTCCGTACCCCCGCCAAGGGCAAAGCCATTTACAGCCGCAATAGAGGGCTTGGGTATCGTTTCGAGGAGCCGCAATGTTTCCTGGCCTGTCTCCATGAAGGAAAGGGCCTGATACGGCTTCATGTTCTGCATCTCCGATACATCCGCACCGGCCACGAATGCCTTTTCACCGGAGCCGGTCAGGATCAGGACCTTGATCTGTTCCTCATTTTTACATTGTGTTACGGCATTGAAAAGCTCGGCTATAGTTTCAGAATTCATCGCATTCAAGGCCTTCGGCCTGTTAAAGGTGATCGTAGCAACCCCCTCCTCAACGGCAAAGAGAATATTCTTGTATTCCATCTGTACTTTTTCTCCTTTCTTCTAAAGATACAACTTCGTTCAATCAATATTATCCACAAATTCAACTTTGCGGGGAATCTTATGGGGAGAGAGATAATGTCTGCAATGTCTTACAATTGATTTTTTGTCGGTCTCTTCCCCTTTCTTTTTTACGATAAGGGCCTTTACAACTTCGCCCCTCATCAGATCAGACACGCCAATCACCCTGGATGCTTTAACAGCAGGATGCATACCAAGAACAAGCTCGACTTCCTGTGGATAGACATTAAACCCGCTGGTAATGATCATTCGCTTTTTACGGCCGGTGATAAAAATATATCCCTCTTCATCAACCTTAGCCAGATCGCCCGTGTAAAGCCACCCATTTCTGATAACCATGGCAGTTGCTTCTTCATCTTTATAGTAACCGCGCATAACATTCTCGCCTTTAACGATGAGTTCCCCGTTTTCATTTGGCGATACCTCGTTACCCTGATAGTCCACGATCTTCACTTCGACACCGGGGATAGCAACTCCTATAGAACCAGGTTTCTGCACCATATCAGGTCTGCTGAATGCACAGACCGGCGATGCCTCGGTGAGGCCATACCCTTCCATGACTTTGATGCCGAATCTCTCTTCAAAGGGGAGTATAAATTCCGGCGGCATAGCAGCACCTCCGGTAATGCAAAGCCTCAGAGAACTCACGTTATAATGCTGCTTGGTCTCTTTATAAAATAACATGCCGAGAAACACCTCTGGGATAGCGGCAATATATGTTACCTTATACCTTTCGATGGCGTTTAAGATACCACCTATACCGAACCGGTCCATCAGTACCATGCAGGCCCCGATACGGACGGCACTCAGTAGGTTGATTGCGGTACCGAAGGAATGAAAGAATGGTATCACGCAAAGCGCCCGGTCCTTTTCCGTACCACCACAAAGGTCCCTGATAAGTTTAGACTGGCCGAGGAGGTTTCGGTGGGTGAGGACGGCGCCAAGAGGCTTACCGGTAAGTCCCGCTGTATAGATAATAACGGCAGGATCATCACCGTCGATCTCCGTTATATCAAGCGTAAATGGACCTTTATCGACAATGTCTCTGAAAGGAGAGGCCGTATCCAGGCCGTTGGTAACGATAAGATGGCGGCAAAGGGGGATATCAAGGCTTATCTCTTCAAAACGCTTCGCTAGCGGAACTTCGGTAATCAATGCTTTTGCTTCGCTGTTTCCAAGCAGGTGTCTTAGTTCATAAGCTGTGGACATGATGTTGAGGGTAACGGCAACAGCACCGATCTTTTGTATCGCAAAATAGGAAATGATAAAGTCGGGACAATTGGGAAGTAATAGGGCGACTTTATCTCCCTTTTTAAGCCCTAAGCTTTTCAGATGGTTCCCGAGGGCATTTACCGCTTTGTTCAATTCGCTATAGGTTAAACTCAGCTCTTCGTAGATTATGGCTACGTTTTCTGCATATCGCTTACAGCTTTCCTGTAGCATTTGTCCCAGACTCACGATGATCTATAACCTCACTAAGTTCTTAGCTGCCTCTTAGCACAGGAGAGGCAATTTTTCAAAGGCAATCTTCTTCGGCCCTCTTCATTTTTAAATCTTCTTCTTACAAGTTACAACGGCAAAACTATGACCGGAATAACATTTTGCGATCAAGCGGGCAAATGGTTTCAGGAGAAGCTTTCTTTCATATTTCTCCTTCACATACTCCGAAAGATAGTCTTTGGTGTGTATTGTTTGGAAACCGTATTTCTCCAAGAGAGATACCAGTGTCTCCGGTGTGAAATGATAGAGGTGATAAGGTAGCTGCCAGCCTTTCCAGTAATCCCAGGTTTTTTGAGCATCCGTTCCTCTATAGTTTGGCACGTCAACCACGAAAAGACCCTCCGGTTTTAACCACAGCTTTACCTTTTCGAAATATTCCCGGGGATCAGAGCAGTGTTCCAGAGAATGCCACATCGTGATGATATCGAACGTTCCATCTTCATAGCGCACATCTCTGATGGATCCTGTCGTAACCGGTATTTTAAATTCGTTCCGTACATAGAGAGCGGTATCATCGGAAATATCCAGGCCTTCTACACAGTACCCGTAATTTCGACAGGCACATAGAAAGTAACCTCTACCGCACCCGATATCGAGAATTCGCCCCCCCTTTTTAAATTTCCGAAAGAATCTGACACGATGTGTCTCCTGCGAAAGTCGCCTTTTCATTTCCGGTGAATTTACTTTTACCCCGGCGCCGTATTGATCCTGGAAGTATTCTTCCCGGTATAGTTCGCCCAATTCATCCTGGTCAGGGCGAGGATCGAGGAAACCCAAGCCGCAATCATCACATCTATAAACGATCCAATCTTTCTGCCGGAACAGCGGTGTTCTCTTTAAACTTCTGCAGAAAATGCATTTTGAATCTGCCCGTTCGATTGTATTCAGCCCTTTCCGAAGGAAAACTCTCTCTTGTGATCACTTCACTGCCATCAAATGATGCATTGTCAATTCTATTGTCTTTTTGTGACGGGAATCCGGCATGATAGTTTCATTTTAACCTTTTGACGAGATCAAGATGATATCACAGATATCTATTTCTGCTGAAGTTCTCTTAATTTAATATATTTTGAAAACGTATAGAAAGCATATAAAACGGAAAGCATGAACCCATAATATCCCTCTAAAAAGCCTGTCCTCAGAATAAACATACTAAAGAAAGTAAATAAAGGCCGGAAGAGGATGTGATGTATACCGTAGACTTTTTTTTCCTTAAGCAACTCCCTGGCCGCCAGCGTTGAGTAAAGATCAAGTCTCTGCAAATAATCACTGATACTCCTGTATGTATAATGTTCCATCGGATGCTTCAGATAACCTTTAGAACCATCCAAATCAACTCCTTCATGAACCTCCCGATTTCTAAATAAGCCTTTTCCATTTTTGAAAAGCCGCAAATTGTAATCGGGATACCACCCGCAATATCTGACCCATCGCCCTAAAAAATAATTCTTTCGCGCAATAAAGTAGCCATCCTTCGATCCATCCTTTTGTATCAACTCTTTAATTTCTTTTTCGAGTAACGGTGTGACCCGCTCGTCGGCATCAAGGCTCAATATCCACTTCTTTGTAGCCTTTGCAATGGCGCTATTTTTTTGGGCAGGAAATCCCTTCCACGGTTCATTGTAAAAATTAACAGCGTAGCTTTTACAAATTCTTGCCGTCGCATCATCACTTTCGGAATCCACGACAATAACTTCATCAGCCCACTTCACGCTTTCCAGACAATCTTTGATATTCTCCTCTTCATTGTGGGTAATGATGACCACGGAAAGTCCGCTACGAAAGTCCTTTATATCCAATCTGTTATTGTCGTTCACTGCTACCCCGTTCAAGACTTATATACGGTTATTGCTCAATGGACTGTGATGGAGGTTTCCTTTGTCGAGATTACTCAATATATTGCTGAGCCCTTTTATATAGTTATATACAAATTAGATGAAATTAACCATACTATACTAAATAATATTTTCCTTTTTATATAAGTCCATAATAACTATGATCTTTTTATCATATTTACTAATTCATCAAAAACTTCTTCAGGTGTTATGGCAGCCATGCACTCCATACGTCCATCATTACTTATTTCACACGTTTCTTTATTACAAGGCACACAGGCCCAATCCTTTTTCATAATAGTAACCACTCCAGAGCGCTGCATGCCACCCTGGTCAGTATAAGGTGATTTTGCAGACGAATCATTCGACCACGGTCCCCAGTGTCTGGCCAGGGATGGGCCAAATAGCGCTATTGTGGAGATATCCATTGCTGCTGCTATATGAGTCACAACCGTATCTACACCTATGAATCCCATGCTGCCTTTAATAGCAGCTGCCAATTGACACATATTGTACGGTTGGTGAAAAGCAAAAAATGAGGAATGAGAAGAAGACATGATATCTTTTAAAACGCCTGCCTCAGCAGGGTTTGGAGAAACGGTGAAAACAGGTTTTAAACGCAATTTCTCCCGGATTAATGAAGCCAGGGTTGCCCACGCCTGAGGGGGCCAGTATTTATAATCTTTCCGTGAGTAGGGGTGTAAAATAATATAATCCTTTTCCCCTAAGTGTGTTCTTACAAACTCCTCATCTGCCTTATCATGGCCCATCACGACACGAGGATGTGCAGGAATACCAAGTAGTTCTAATTGTGTAAGAATAAGGGGGACTATATGCATCTGATCATTATAGAACCGGCATTGGCTCAAAATAATCTTTTTCCACCAATCCTTATGCGGAGTAAAATATGAAAATCCTATGGAGGTACGTCCAGTACCGGCACAGTGAATGTTGGTCCGATCAGATGGATTCGTCCCGATGGAATAATCGTACCGTTTCCAAATAGAAGCAAAAAAACGGATATCTTTGCTCTCTGGAGGGACAGTAAGAACAGTTCGGACATGAGGATTCTTACATAAAACGCCTTGTGTACCTTCAAAGACCAGATAATCTATGGTAGCTTCCGGTAGTCGTTTTTTGATAGATGATGACAGAGGCGTAGAAAGCAGCACGTCACCGCTGTACCTCAAAGAAACGATCAAAAAGGAAGGGCCTTTTGCTGTCTTGGTTTGTTTCATTTTAGTAGTAACGTATCCTTTATTCCCTGCCATTATTCTTTGAGGGGATGGATGTAAAGCATCTCTTTCACAATACGCCAAACAAACTTATGCCATTTATCCCATTTTCTGATAAAGAATCGCCTCCACTATGTTATGATGGTATGCTAAGGTGCTTTTTACATCTGCCTTTTCGGATTCCATTCAGCTCTTTCGGTTTTTGTAACTGTCCGAAGATTTAATCGTCTCATAAATTGTCCGATATTTGATAAGTTTCCCCTGTGCCCTGTTTTTATTTTTCATGAAGGGCATGAAAAGATTCAGCGTAATGATTCTCCAGCAGGCCTTGATTAAATTCCCACGCAGATTGCGTCTGATGGTCTCCGGCAGGTAATGCTTCTGATAGAAGAGAAGTTCTGCCTGCATTTTTTTCTTCCATACTTCTCCTGACGTAAAACGACGCTCACTCTGCCCGCCCAGATGCACCACTACGGCGGAAGATATATAACCGATCTCGTATCCTGCGGTTCGCATTCTCAGGCAGAGATCCTGATCTTCACCGTACAGGAAAAAGTCCTCATCAAAACCTCCAATTTTCTTTATGACATCAGTACGGGCAATCATACCTGCACCCAGGACAAAGGCAATATGGCCTTTAAGTCCGGCCAGTTCGCCGGCAGCGTGTTGCTGACCGGGGTACCGGTAAGCAATTGATTCTTGCAATGTTCCGTCCGGGTTGATTATTCTTGTACCAGCCAGACCGCAACGGGGATTTTCTTCCATAAAGGAAAGGGCTTCTCTGAATGTATCCGGCATTACTTCTGTATCCGGGTTAAGGAAAAAAAGATACTGTCCCCGACAATGGGGCAATACCTGATTGTTAGCCGCGGCAAATCCCCTATTGCAAGAATTCACCATAAGGTCAACGGAAGGAAACATCTCTTTTATGATAGCAGCACTGTCATCTAATGATGCATTATCAACGACGAATATCTCCTTTTCCAGTCTGTTGGCCGCCGTAATGGAATGAAGGCACTTTTCGATCAGATCGGCCGTGTTATAAGAAACGACGATAATGGATAGGTCCATAGTGAATCAAAATCCTCTTTTGTCGGAAAGAATAGAGCGCGGTGCAGACAGAATCTGTTCATAGATCGCCTCCACCTTTTTTGCCACTACGTCCCATGTATTTGCAATAGCTGTTTGGTGTGCTTTCTGTCCCATCCCGGTGTTTAATTTTGAGTCCAGCAATAAACCTATCAGACCGGCGATCCCGTCGGCATCCATTTCATCCTCTACAACGAAACCATTGCCGCCGGGTATAACAAGGTCCTTAGCCCCTACTTTAGAGCTCACGATAACAGGCAAAGATGCAGCCATCGCCTCCAGTACGGACATGCCGAAGGTATCGAACTTTGAGAGCATAACGTAGATATCGGAGGCAAGGTAGATCTGGACAAGCTTCTCTTTTCCTAAGACTCCGGCAAACAGGATATTTCCTTCTATACCCGTCTTCTTTGCCATACGGGTATATTTTTTCACATCACCCTTGCCGATGACCAGTAGTTTATGCTGGGCTGAATGATTTATTGCCTTTAGCCTGGCCATTGCCTTTATCAACCTGTCCAGACCCTTAATCTCAAAGTTCATGGCGACAAATAAAATAACCGTATCCAAAGGATCAATCCCGAAATGTCTCCTTACTTCAAGGCGGCAGAACTGCCTGTCAAAGGTATTAAACATCTCGATGTCAACACCCGGATGCATAACCATGATTTGTTGTGGAGAGAGATTATACTCTTTAAGAAACATCTCTCTTGCCATGTTTGAAACGGGCAGGAGCATAGCGCACCTTCCGTTGTTGATCAACCTTCTTTCGACCCAGTTTGTACCGTAGTCGAAAAGACTCATATGTTTCTTCCGAACGTCGTGCACCCAAATACGATGGGGAGTGCAGTGCATTGTAAAAATGTCGGCATGGAATATCCTGTCGTGTGCGTGAATCAGGTCAAACTTTAGCGCTGCTGTCTGTCGTCCGGCAAAATAGGCAAAGCTAATGGTGGTGAGAAATCTGGGGAAAATAATAAGGGGAACTTTATGAAAGGTAATCCGGGCAGAGTGTACCAGCCACTGATTGGCAAAGACATGGACATCGTATCGCGGATTGCGGGCGATACGCTCGGTTAATTCGAGAGTGAATTGTTCCGCTCCCCCCACAAGGCCGTATTTGGGGATAACAACCGCTATTTTGCGCATATTCGACATGGAAGGTTGCCTGTGATAACTATCCTTTACAGGAGCTTGAGAAGAATAACTCTTCCTGTATCCGGATGGCTCCATTCTCCTAATATTATGAAATCCTTACCATTGAGTAGATCAACAAAATCAAAACTACATGGTGGCCATTTTGTTTCTTCCAAGACGACATACTGTATACCCCTTGTCCTCAGATTCCGGACAAACTGTTCGTAGCTTTTCCCGACAATCTCACCGTAATTATTATATTTGTCGGGACATGGCGCACCTTTAAAGTGTAAGTTTGCATAAAAAGCTATCCACCTTGCCGAATTTCCAAGTGTCAACACCTTTATTTCCTGACTATTTCCCTCTATCCGGGCCATAGATTCCCCTATTTCTTTAAAGATAAGTTTGTCCACTTCTTTGGGACTTAAATTTTTCGGCAGGGCAGATACCATGATCGCCAGAACGACCAGAGACAGCACCAAATGCTCTTTTAAACGGAATTTTGACTTCAGAAACGGGATTATCTTTTCCAGTCCAAACCCGGTGAAGATGAAAGAGGGGAAGATTAAAAGTGCGAACCAGCGATTTTGCATCTCCCAATAGGCAAAGACATACAGATATAACAAGACCACGGCAGAGGCAGCAATAATAGCAAAATAGCGAACGTTTTTTTCTTCCCTTATTTTTACCCACGTATCTCTTCCCATGAGACCGATGATAAAAATCAGGAAAAAGGGGTAAAAAAAAGCTTCTATAGCGTTCTGCATAATTGTACCCAGGGCAACAAACCAAAAAAGAGTATAGGTATTATCGAAAAATCCCGAGGGGATACCTTCCGGGGGGTGGCTTATCAATTCCTGCAGATGCACTCGCACCCCTTGGTACTGAGACGTGAGAGTATGTAATCTGGAAGGTATATCCTCTAGACGATACAAGTTAATATCGCAGGGATTAAAGATCATTTGTCCGACAATAAAGAAAAACAGCAGAAAAGCTGGCGGTAGGAGGAAGATTGCGAGTCTTTTAAATTTTTTTTCCTCTTTTATCAAAAGAAGATATAGACAGGATACGACGATATAGAGGATACCTTCGATCCTGGCCCATGTTGCCAGAATAAAACAAATACTGCTGAGGAAAAGACCCCGAAAGTTTTTCTGACCAGTTTGACCTGTAAAAAGGTACAGACCAAGGACTAAAAAAAACCAGTAGACAGGATCTCTTGCAACATAAACACTCACCGTGACAAAAATAGGGGTGAGGGCAAAAATTAACGTGATCAGTATACTGATCTTTGCCTCAAAAAAACGTTTCGCCAGAAGATAGAGCGGGATTAGGACAATGGTACCAAAAAAGATGGAGACTGTCTCGGCTGAAGCAACCCAATTCCCCAGGACAGGGTATATGGCAGCAATTAAGATGGGATAAATAGATAGATAATTAACGCTGCTGCAGGAATTAACGGCAGGCCACAGGCCGTAATAAATAGCCCTCGCCTGATGGATATATATAGTCCCATCAGAATTGATAATATAGGTATACTGGCAGACAAATAATCTTAGGGCAAAACCGAAAATAATGATCAGGATAATCGGACGAATGCAGGTATTAGGGGGATTATCGGCGTTCTCTTCTGAAAAGATGTCCCACAATGATTTGAATTTCATCTGGCCTTTTCTTCAACTTGACAATTTTATGCCATAAATAACTTGTTAATGCAATGCGAAATGTTGCTCCTTAAGTTACTTATTCCTGTAGCCCTGCTATAGAATACCCGCAGAAAAGACGTTTTACACCTTCGTCTGCATTGTCTCTCAATTATTTCACCTCGTTGTTGAATTGACACTGTACTTGTGATAAATATCTTTTCTAAGATAGGGATTTGCCTGAATTTTAGCTGTACCGTAATTCCGTATATGCTGGAATATCATAACTGAATAAAAAATGGAGGGGAAATATGTCGGATAAAAAAGATTATTTTATGGCTTGTATTGAGGATGATTCCCTCACGATGAAACCTTATTGTGGGTTATGTGAAATTCAATTGAATGAGGACTACTATTGTGAAAAATGTAAGCGACAATGCCGTTGCTGTCACATCCAATGTGAGGATGAAAAGGCCTCTGCTTTAATTGATGCTCTTATCAAAGGAAATGAAAGCTTCCAAAACTTTACCAAGGAAATAATAAAAAGGGGAGAAACGTCAAAGTAATCCATCATAAGAATACTTCTGGATGTGGTCTGGGTACACCCTCTCCGTGGACCATTAAAGCGGCCTGTCTTCAGGTAAAGGTATCCGTTGCTCTCAGGAAAAGAGGGGGAGGGATGGGTGCTTTGCGAAAATGATCCATGAATCGGCAGAATCTGAGCGTTAAAACACACAAAGGGAAAAGTTTTTAAAAAGGATCATCGAGCAGATCCGGTTCGCAAAAATATTACAACGGGAGCACTTTGACTTCGTCTTTAATCTCCGTGCCGATGAACGGAGGGTGATCATGGTGTATCTGGCCGGGGCACCCGCAAGAATCGCCCAGAGTTACTTTAGCCTCACCTTCTGGCGTAAAAAGATGTTTACACACCTCTTTTTATTCTGTCAGCACCGGAAATACACATGAATTAACTTACCTGAGCGATTTTAGCTGCTTTTATTCACGGTGGTCGACGCTTTGAAAAATCGGTCCTGGCAAAAGAACAGCCTTTGGCAGGGCTATTTTATAGGTGTTTGAAAAAGGAAAGGATTTGAAAATGGGTGGTGAATGTAAGAGTTTTTTTGAAAGGCTGAAAACAGGACTTACCAAGACGAGAGAAGTACTTGTCAAAAGCATTGATAACATTGTTGGAGGGGGGAAGGTTATTGATCAGAAACTCTTTGAAGAATTGGAAGAAGTACTGATAATGGCCGATGTAGGACCGGCTTTTACCTACGATCTGATAGAAAGAATGAAAGAGCAGGCCAAGAGAGGGGAGCTTAATAGTCAGGAATTAATGAGAAATACCTTAAAGGGTCAGATGATGGACATCCTGATGAAAAGTGAAGCCCCTTTACTTATTCCCCGGAATGAACTCTTTACCATTATGGTAGTAGGTGTCAATGGAACCGGTAAGACCACCACTATCGGGAAGATGGCGTATAGTTTTAAAGAAAATGGACACTCTGTTCTGCTGGCCGCAGCTGATACCTTCAGGGCCGCAGCAATCGAGCAGCTTGAAGTATGGAGTCAGAGAGTTGGAGTCCCTCTGGTTAAACAGAAGACCGGTTCTGATCCCTCCGCTGTTGCTTTTGATGCATTGCATATGGCAAAATCTAATAAGACAGATGTAGCCATTATTGATACAGCGGGCAGGCTTCACACAAAGATTAACCTGATGGAGGAGTTAAAAAAGATGAAGCGCATCATGGGGCGAGAGCTCCCCGGTGCTCCACACGAAATACTCCTTGTCCTTGATGCCACAACCGGTCAGAATGCCATTACCCAGGCAAAGATGTTCCACGAGGATATTGGTGTGACTGGAATTGCCCTGACTAAACTGGACGGGACAGCAAGGGGAGGGGTAATTATCCGGATTGCCGGGGAATTTAATATCCCGATACGGTATATAGGTATCGGTGAGGGTCTGGATGATTTGAGGAGATTTGACAGTAAAGAATTTACCAACGCTATTTTTGGAGATTGATAAAAAAAGTCACTGCTCAAAAAGTAATCGTTTACCACCGGCCTTGCATCGAGGGAAAGATTATGAAGAGGAAATATGGGGAAGATATTCGCCATTGGTGATATCCATGGTTGTCTGTTCAAACTGAAGAAGATCATGAAAAAAATAGACGTTGATCCGGTGCATGATACCCTTATCTTTATCGGAGATTACATTGACAGGGGGCCGGATGTCCGGGGAGTTGTCGATATGGTTCTGGACATCGGCAGGACTATTAACAACGTTATCTGTCTTATGGGAAATCATGAACAGATGTTCCTCAATTATCATCTCCATAAAATGGACAAACAACTCTTTCTGCTAAATGGTGGAACGAGTACTATTATGTCGTATGGTTTTACGGGAAAGGCTGAAAAAAATAAGATAAAAGTTCCGGAAAAGCATATGCAATTTTTCACCAGCCTTTATCCGTACTATGAGACAGATAATTACATCTTTGTCCATGCCGGTTTAAGGCCCTGCATTCCTCTCGAACAGCAGGACAGAGAAGATATGTTATGGATAAGGAAGGAATTTATAGATTCTACCTATGATTTTGGAAAGGTTGTGGTCTTCGGCCATACGTCCTTTTCCGAGCCGCTGGTGGGTACAAACAAGATAGGAATTGACACCGGAGCTGTCTATGGTGGAAAGCTGACCTGTCTGGAGCTGCCCGAGATGAAGATACATCAGGCCTGAAGAAAAGCCATCCTCAACAAAGTGACGGGATTATAACACACTGATGCGGATGGTTCCCTCTCAGAGTTTTGTGCCGCTGTATTTACAGGCATTTTTTGATATCTACGAAGAGAATATCCAATTTGAGGGAAAGGCGTTTTTGGATTGGTAACGAACATCTATAGTGACCCCTGTCGTCAATAGTGTACACTAATTTGTTTTTCATGCCGCTTGTTTCAATGTGTAAAATTGCTTCTCAAAAGTAACCGGAGACAGATAGCCAAGTCTGGCCTGCCGCCTTTGCCGGTTA
>JBAZOY010000002.1:0-104991 GCA_041648505.1 Syntrophales bacterium
AGAATCTTTACTGGCAATTATTGATGAAGCCGAGCTCTCGGAAAGCGTTTTCAATTCCAACGCCATCGAGAATTCGACGCTGACGCTGAAGGAGACGGAGCGCATTCTGCTGGAGATGGAAGTTTCTCGTCATGTCTCGGTGCGGGAAGTTTTTGAAGCAAAAAATCTCGCCCGGGTGATGGAATATACCAAAAGCAAAGCGCAGGCAGCGGAACTTTCTCTGGAGATGATTCTGCTTCTGCACAAAATGCTGATCGGTAACATCAACGATGCGATTGCGGGGCGTTTCCGCACCACGGGCGAATACGTCCGTGTGGGAACCCATATCGCGCCGGCACCTGAACAGATCGTATCAATGATGGAGACAATTCTGCGGGAATTTGCCGCCGACCACATTCATTACTTTACCGACAAGATCGCCAAATTCCATCTTGATTTCGAAACGATCCATCCGTTTTGCGACGGCAATGGGAGAATGGGTCGGGTAATCATCAATTTTCAGCTCAGGCGCTTGGGTTTCCCCGGCATTATCATTCGGGATAAAGAGAAGCGGGTTTATTACGCCTCATTTAATGAATATAGCAAAGCAAAAAATGCCAAAACAATGGAGAAGATTGTCACCCTCGCTCTGACGGAGTCACTGCACAAAAGAATTACCTATCTGCGCGGCGACAAGATAACCACGCTTGTCGATTGCGCAAAAACGGCTCAAAAATCGATCAACACCCTGCTTAACGCCGCCCGCCGACAGACGATTCCGGCTTTCCGTGAAAAAGGTGTTTGGAAAATCGGAGTTTACAATCCATGAACGAAGCGGAAACAAGGGCGGACTTCAAAATCTGTCATTTCGACCGAAGGGAGAAATCTCACGACCAGAGAACATTGCTACTACATATACCTATTGACGAACAAGAATGACAAGGTCATGTATGTCGGCGTAACAAACAATATTGAGCGGCGGGTGTATGAGCACCAGATGAAAATGATACCGGGATTTTCGGAAAAGTACAACGTGAACAAGCTGGTTTATTTCGAGGAAACGCCTGACGTCAGTGCCGCGATCGCAAGGGAGAAGGAAATCAAGAAATGGCGGCGAGAGAAGAAAAATAATCTGGTTATTGCAGTCAATCCTGAGTGGAAGGACTTGAGTGAGGGGTGGTTTGAGATCTCTCCCTTCGGTCGAGATGACAATAAGGATGGTCGAGATGACAATAGGGATCGTCGAGGTGACAATTCGGGATAGATTCCTCACATTTGTTCGGAATGACAGGGACTTCGGTTGGAATGATAGAGGATTCGGTTGGAATGACAGAGAATGTCATTTCGACCGTGGGGAGAAATCTCAAGTACTCGGTCGAGATGACAATGGTGCAATACGAGAAGGAGCTGTCTAATGGCGCTGCATAAAGACTTTCCGAAATCCCCGCACGCGATTCTCGATCCGGGCATCCGCTGGTTTCCCGCTGATGAGGCGTTGCGGGAAAGCAGCATGGAGAAGCTTATGCCACCGCTTGTGGCGGAGCTGCGCCGCAAGGTGAAAGATTTCCGGGACGGGGGGTATTTGGGCGCTACGGACACTAGCCGGAGCCTGCTCAATTGGTGGTTCAAGACGCCGCACCTGCTGCCGAAGGCCGACGGGTCCATGGTGGAGTTTGAATACTACTTCGCCCAGCGCGAGGCGCTGGAGACGATCATCTACCTCTACGATGTGGTGGGGGTAAAGGATAAGCACGATCTGATGCGCTTCGATGCCGGCGGCCTTGTATCCGGGAGCATGTTCGATGAGACCTGGCGGCGGTTCGTGGTGAAGATGGCGACGGGCACCGGCAAGACCAAGGTCTTGAGTCTGGCGCTGGCGTGGAGTTTTTATCACAAACTCTACGAGCTGGAATCTGAACTGGCGCGCAACTTCCTGGTCATCACGCCCAATATCATCGTCCTGGACCGTATTTACAGAGATTTCCAGGGCCTCCGTATCTTCTTCGACGATCCGGTGCTGCCGGGTAACGGGTTTGACGGGCGTAACTGGCGCGACGATTTTCAACTGACGCTGCATAAGCAAGACGAGGTTCGTATTACCCGGCCTACGGGCAATATCTTCCTGACCAACATCCACCGGGTTTATTCGGGCGACGACATTCCGCCTTCGCCCGATGATGAAGACATGCGGGATTATTTTCTGGGCAAGCGGCCCACGGGCGCGACCACGGATTCCAAGGTGGACCTGGGCATGATCGTCCGGGATATCGACGAGCTGATGGTGTTGAATGACGAGGCGCACCATATTCACGATCCGCGCATGGCCTGGTTCAAATCCATCGAGGATATTCACAACCGCCTGAAGCAGAAGGGGGCGGCTCTTTCCTTGCAGGTGGACACGACGGCCACACCCAAGCACAATAACGGGGCGATTTTCGTACAGACCGTGGCTGACTATCCGCTCGTGGAGGCTATCTCACAGAACGTCGTCAAGCATCCCGTCCTGCCCGATGCCCCCAGCCGTGCGAAATTGAGCGACCGGCAGAGCGTGAAATACACCGAGAAATACGCCGATTATATCCATCTGGGCGTGATCGAATGGCGCAAGGCATACGCTGAACACGAAAAGATGGGCATGAAGGCGATCATGTTTGTGATGACTGATGATACCCGTAACTGTGACGATGTGGCTGAATACCTGGAGGGCAACTATCCCGATCTGAAAGACGCGGTGCTGGTCATTCACACCAAGAACAACGGCGAGATTTCAGAAGCGGCCACGGGCAAGGGCAAGGACGAACTGGATGAACTGCGCAAACAGGCGAATGAGATTGATGAGATGGACAGCCCCTATAAAGCCATCATCTCCGTGATGGTGCTCAAAGAGGGCTGGGACGTGCGCAATGTCACCACCATTGTGGGACTGCGCGCCTATTCCGCCAAGAGCAACATTTTGCCGGAGCAAACCCTGGGACGCGGCCTGCGCAAAATGTATCCCGGCGATGTGGAAGAGTACGTCAGCGTGGTCGGCACTAATGCCTTCATGGAGTTCGTGGAATCTATTCAGGCCGAAGGCGTGGTGCTGGAACGCAAGGCGATGGGGGAGGGAACGGGGCCAAAGACTCCGCTGGTGATCGAAGTTGACAAGGAGAACGAGAAGAAAGACATAGCCGTGCTGGATATAGAAATCCCCGTGCTGACGCCTCGCGTCTACCGCGAATATAAAAACCTGGCAGCGCTGGACGTGTGCGCGCTGGGGCATGAAAAGGTAGCCTTCCGGCAGTTCAGCGAGGAGGAACAGCGGGAGATCGTATTTAAGGACATCGCCAACGGCGAGATTACGCATACCACAATTATGGACACGGCGGGCGTTGCTGATTACCGCAGTGTGATCGGCTACTTCGCCCAGACCATCATGAAGGATTTGCGACTGGTGAGCGGCTACGACGTGCTGTATGGCAAGGTCAAGGCGTTTGTGCAAGATGATCTGTTCGACCGAAAGGTGGAACTCGAAAGCCCCAACACCCTGCGCAATCTGTCAGAACTGGCCGCCGCCAAGACACTGATTGAGACCTTCAAAAGGGCGATCAACGCGCTGACCGTCCGGGATAAAGGCGACGCTGAAATCCGGGACACGATCAAGTTGCGCCAGACCCGGCCTTTTGTGGCCAAGGATCAAGGCTACTTTGTCCCGAAGAAAAGCGTCTTCAACCGCATCATCGGTGACAGCCAACTGGAGCTTAAATTCGCCAACTTCCTGGATGGTTGCAGCGATGTGGTCTCTTTCGCGAAGAACTACATGGCCGTTCATTTCAAGCTTGATTACGTGAACACCGATGGTGACATTTCCAACTACTACCCGGATTTTATGGTTAAACTGGCGGACAGGCGGATTGTCATTGTCGAAACGAAGGGGCAGGAAGATATGGATGTGCCGCTCAAGATGGAACGACTGCGACAATGGTGCGAAGACATCAACCAGGTGCAGACAGGCGTGAAATACGACTTTGTTTACGTGGACGAAGAGAGCTTTGAGACATTTAAACCATCTTCATTCCGGCAATTGCTGGAGGGCTTCAAGGAATATAAAGTGACTCAACGGGGAGAGAGGTAACAAATTATTCTGGGTTGCCGGGTAACACTTTTTGTGTGATTCATAGGTACGAAGGAGGTGCCTATGGGTTGGAAGGGACTTACTATCATGTACCGGAGAGTCAGATTTAATTCCTCCCAGGTTTAAGAAAGGAATAAACTCCCATGCGTAAAACAAAGATCGTCTGCACTATCGGTCCGGCCAGTGAGACGCCGGAGATGATCGAAGCGATGATAATAAACGGGATGAACGTGGCCCGGTTAAATTTTTCCCACGGGACCCGTGATGATCATGAAGAAAAGATAAAAATAATCCGTGATATTTCGGCAAAACTGGACATGCCCGTGGCTATCCTTCTGGACCTGCCGGGGCCAAAGATCCGGATAGGCTCTATTCCCGATCCCGGAGTAGAGCTTGAACCAGGACAGGATTTTATCCTTACCAGTCGTAACATGGAAGGTAACAAGGAAATGGTGTCCGTTTCCTATCCCGACCTTTCGGCAGCAGTCGGGACAGGGGACACAATTCTGCTTGCAGATGGTCTGATTGAAATGAAAGTGGTCAGGACCAGTACGAGCGATATCTACTGCACAGTTATCACAGGGGGTTTACTTACTTCCCGCAAAGGGATAAATCTCCCCATGGGAACAATCAATACTCCCTTTCTCACAGACAGGGATAAGCAGGGACTTCTCTTAGGGTTAAGCCACGAGGTTGATTATATTGCCCTGTCGTTTGTGAGAACAGCAGAAGATATTAAGACGGTAAAAAATATAATAAAGGAAAAAGGAGCTGATATCCCTGTTATTGCCAAGATAGAAAAACACGAGGCTCTGGAACATCTGGAGGATATTATTGCTCTTTCCGACGGTATTATGGTGGCTCGTGGGGATCTGGGCGTGGATATCCCACTCGAAGAGGTACCACTCGTCCAGAAAAAACTGATCCGGCAGGCAAATGCCCACGGTAAAACGGTAATTACGGCAACCCAGATGCTGCGTTCCATGGTCAATAGCCCGCGTCCGACCCGGGCGGAAGCAGCAGATGTGGCTAACGCCGTTCTTGACGGAACCGATGCGGTGATGCTTTCCGAAGAAACAGCCGTAGGGAGTTATCCCCTCGAAGCTCTCAAGGTTATGGACCGTCTTGCCGTCAATGCGGAGACAGGATTTCCCTACGAAACAGTTCTCCGTTCCATCCCGAAAAAGGATATCTCCGAGTCTGTTGCACATGCATCCTGTATCCTGGCCGATCATCTCGATTCCCGGGCCATTGTGGCCCACACCCGGTCAGGACTGACCGCAAGACATATCTCCCGCTTCAGGCCGAGACAACCAATAATCGCCCTTTCTTCTAATGTCAGAACTCTAAGAAGAATGACACTCTTTTGGGGCTGTGTCCCACGGCTGATCAGAGAGCAGCGCGATACGGACGACGTGATCGAAAATACAGCTCAGGCGATATTGAAAATGGGTGATGCATCAGCCGGAGATACTATTGTTGTTGCTATGGGCCACCCTATAAATGCCTCCGGTACGACCACCAATATGCTTCGGGTCAAGAAGTTATAGGCTCTAAATAGGGGTAATAGATTTAAAACCGGAATCACGCTAAGAATCTGGTTGTTTAAGGCTCCCCGATAATTTATCTGTTAATAATGTTTCGGCAAGGGCCTCTTTAACTCAGCAAATCCCATGCTTGCTCTTTTATAAACCCGGTTATGCGGTCTCCTTCAGTTATCAAGACGCCTTGATTGCTGAGCCGGTTAAATACTTCCCGGATCTCTTCCTCTTCCTTTCCTGTAATCACGGCCAGTTCTCCGATAGGATTTTGGCCCTCCCTGAGAGGCCAATTTTTTATAAAATATATAATTACTCTGAGTTTGATCCACAGGCGGGTAACATCTTCCAGATCTGCGTTGGTCTTTCTGATTCTATTTGAAAATTCCTTGAGCATGTAAAGAGATATTTCTTCACTTTCCCTGAGTATGTTGCGAAGGGTACCTCCATCAATGACGGCTACCTGGCTGTCCTCCACTGACCGGGCGGATGCAGTGCGGGGGGCATCAATCAGTACTGCCATCTCACCAAAATACTCGCCGGGTCCCATTTCAGCCAGTACCTTCATAACCTGTCCAGCCTTCTTTTCCATACGGACTTTGCCCGTCAGAATATAATACATTTCCTGACCGGTCTCTCCTTCTCTGAAGATATAGGAGCCCCCCGGATACACGTTACCGAATCTCCGGAAGAGTCTTTCGTATGCTCTAGCGGGGTTCTTTCTCGATTTTGAGAAAGTCTTTTCAAGAAGGATTAAATCCCGTCTCTGGTAAGAAGAGAGAAGTTCCGCGCAAAAGAGAAAAATTACTGCCACATAGAAAACCCAGATTACGAGGACAACCACCGTTTCAAGAGAGCCGAAGATCAGATTGTAGCGGGTATAATCTGACACATACCAGGTGAAAAAGTGTTTGGCCACCTCCATCAGGGCGGAAAAAATTACACCCGCTAAAATGGCGCCAATGGAGTTTATTTTTCCCCTGGGGATGATCTTATATACAATAATAATGAAAGCAACTGTGAGCGTGAATGGAATGATGTAGCGGAATAAAGTGTTATTGACGAAAGAAAGGTAGCCGGCATTTATCATGACGGGTTGTTTGGCCAGTATTGTGGCAAGATATGTAATGCCGACGCTGACTATAACGATGGTCCACCCTATCGGGATCATGGCGATCGCAAGCAGCTTGGAGACAAAATAATTTCTTATTCCTTTTGATCGGAATGTAATGTTCAAGGCTGTTTCTATGGCCCCGAAGATCATGCTGGAAAACCAGACGAGGCTTACGATTCCAATCCAACTTAAAAGCTGTTTCTTTTGCTCCATTTGTCCCAGCTGGTCAAGCAGGGCCTCCGAAAAATAGGGGTGGAATCCACGTATTGCCTGAACAAGTTCACCTTGAATATTCGGGTAGGAACTGAAGATATGACTTCCCAGCAAAATAGTCAGAATGAAGAGAGGGATAATAGAGAGGATGGCGTAGAGGGAGATAGCCGCGGCCTGGTTCGTGCCTCCGTTTTTCCGGTAATTCTTGGTCGCGTCCTGTAAAACATCCCAGATTGCAGCGAGGGCAAGCAAGACGGAATAGTGATTTTGATGCTTAGTGGAGGTATCAATCATATTTCTGTTCACCTGTGTGGAGGTCAGTATGGCTAATGGATAACATGAATGTACGATATATCTTGACAGCGAACCATGATTTCTGGCAAGTTTGTAAAAGCTTATGAGATTTGAAAAATTTATTCATCGGCGCTCAAAAATCTTTTCTGTCTATTTTCATTGAGATTATAGCATATCTGTTTCAATATGAAATCACTTCATCGAATCATCATGGTTCTAATTATCCTTTTCTCCATGGCTGTATGGGGGTGCACAGAAAGGGAGCAAAAAGATTCTGTCAGGGACACACGGGATACAGGTCCTGCCTATGGGGATATCATGGTGGAGGGTTCTATCGGCGATGCCAGCAACCTGCTCCCCATTCTTGCTTCGGACAGCACCTCTCACGATATCGCGGGGATGGTCTTCAACGGCCTTGTAAAATATGACAAAGACCTGAATGTTGTTGGGGATCTTGCTGAATCATGGGACATTTCTCCTGACGGTCTAGTGATCACCTTCCGCCTGAGAAAGAATGTAAAATGGCAGGATGGGCATCCATTTACTGCTGCTGATGTTCTTTATACCTACAAAGTTACGATAGATCCCAAAACCCCCACCCCTTACGCCGGCGATTTTCTCAAGGTCAAGAAAGCGGAAGTCCTTGATCCTTATACCTTTCGTGTTACCTACGACAAACCATTTGCTCCTGCCCTTATGAGTTGGGGATCTGCCGTTCTTCCGAAACATTTACTTGCCGGAAAAGATATTACCGCAAGCCCCCTTACGAGGCATCCTATAGGCACAGGTCCATATATGTTCAAAGAATGGAGCCCCGGTCAAAAAATCGTCCTCGTCGCCAATCCTGATTATTTTGAAGGGAGACCTTATATAGGTGGTTACATCATGCGTATCATCCCGGATATGGCGACCATGTTCCTCGAACTGCGCGCAAATGGCATTGACCGGATGGGGCTGACCCCGCTTCAGTACACGAGACAGACAGAAAACAACCTGTTCCGTAAAAATTTCAATAAGTATCGCTACCTTTCCTTTTCTTACACTTATCTCGGATACAACCTCAAGAATCCTATGTTTGTCGATAAGCGAGTGAGGCAGGCTATTGCTTACGCTATAAATAAAGAGGAGATTATTCAGGGCGTTCTCCTGGGGCTCGGTAAGGTAGCCACAGGTCCTTTTAAGCACGGTACCTGGCCCTATAACCCCAATGTAAAGGCATATCCTCACAGCCCCCGGAAAGCCAAGGAACTTCTTGCGGAGGCGGGCTGGAAAGATACGGATGGTGACGGCATCCTGGATAGAAACGGCGAGCCCTTTATTTTTGAGATTATTACGAATCAGGGAAACGATGTCCGGCAAAAGTGTGCTGAAATTATTCAGAAACGCCTTGCCGAAATAGGAATTAAAGTGAAAATAAGGGTCCTCGAATGGGCCGCCTTCGTAAATGATTTTATCAACAAAAGGAGATTTGATGCGGTCATTCTGGGCTGGACCATACCTCTTGATCCCGACCTTTACGATGTATGGCATTCCAGCAAGACGAAGCCGGAAGAATTGAATTTTATATCGTATAAAAACACAGAGGTTGATGAATTGCTGGAGAGGGGGAGAGGTACCTTCAATCAGAAGGAAAGAAAGAAATGCTACGACAGGATACAGGAGATCATGTCAGAGGAACAGCCTTACACTTTCCTCTATGTGCCCGATGCCCTGCCTATTATCCATGCCCGTTTCAGAGGCATTAAACCGGCTCCACTGGGGATCGGATATAATTTCATCAAGTGGTATGTCCCCCCCGGTGAACAAAAATTTGAGATGACAAGGTAATTGAAAGAATAAAAGAGGGGTACAAAATGAAGGTTGCGAGCGTAAATGAGATGAGGTCTATGGACCGATACGCCACTGGAAAACTGGACATCCGGGAGGAGATCCTCATGGAAAACGCCGGACAGGCTTCATCTTTCGTTCTGGCAAAAGAGGTGGGGATAAAGGATAAGAGATTTGCCATTCTATGTGGTGTCGGCAATAACGGTGGTGACGGTTTTGTCGTGGCCCGTAACATCCATGCCAATGGCGGGATGGCCAGGGTATTCATCCTCGGTGATCCGGTCAAGTTTAAAGGGGCGGCAAAGGCCAATCTGGATATCTTAAAAAAACTTCCCGTAGAGGTAACAAGGGTCGAGTCTGTCACGGCTATAGACATTGATCTCCTTCACGCCCATGGAATTGTGGATGCCATTTTTGGCACCGGTCTTGACAGAGAGGTCGGGGGCCTTTACAGAGAAGCGATCCAACTGATCAATGCAAGCGGGAAAAAGGTGCTCAGCCTTGATATCCCTTCCGGTGTTAACGGCGACACGGGAGAAATCATGGGTGCCGCGGTCCATGCTGATTATACGGTTACTTTCGGTCTCCCAAAGTTTGGAAACATGCTGTATCCGGGGTATGGATGCTGCGGAAAACTATATATTACCCACATTTCCTTCCCCCCTTCACTGCACAACAGCGATGAACTTAAGGTTGAGATCAATGATCCTGTAAAACTCCCGCCGAGAGAACGAGATGCCCATAAAGGATCTATGGGGGAAGTTCTCTTTATTGCCGGCGCTATGAACTACTTCGGTGCGCCATATTTTGCCGCTCTATCTTTCCTCAAGGCCGGTGGAGGATACGCCCGACTTGCTGCACCACGTTCCATGACACCATTTATTGCCCAGAAGGGGAGCGAGATTGTCTTTGTCCCTCAGGAAGAAACAGCGGCAGGGAGCCTCTGTCTGAAAAACAGAGACTTCTTACTCGAGCTTTCAGAAAAAATGGATATGGTAGTTATCGGACCCGGTCTGTCACTTGCGGAGGAAACGCAGCAATTAGTCAGGGAACTGGTCAAAGCTATCGGTAAACCAGTGATCATTGACGGTGACGGGCTTACAGCTGTGGCAGATGATCTTGAAATTATCAGAAAAAGGGAGGCAGTAACCATTTTGACCCCCCATCAGGGAGAGATGTCAAGAATTACAAAGAAAAGTACAGAGGAGATAAAAAAGAATAAAATAGCTCTCTTGCAGAATACAGCCACGGATCTGCATGCAATTATTGCCTTGAAGGGTGCTCATTCGCTGATAGGCTATCCCGATGCAAGGGTTTTTATTAATCTCAGCGGTAATCCGGGGATGGCAACGGCGGGATCGGGCGATGTCTTAACAGGAACCATTGCGGCTATGTTCGGTCTTGGCTTGCCAATCGAAGATGCGGTGAGAAAGGGTGTTTTTATCCATGGACTTTCAGGAGACCTCGCCGCCCGGGACAAAGGAGAAGATGGAATTACAGCCCAGGATATTCTCGATTATCTACCTCTGGCCATGAAGTCGGACAGGAAGGGGCTAGATTTTTCTTTCAATAATGTAATCTGAAATGGTCAATAGAGAGGTCTTCGCCTGACAATCTTCAAAACCTTTCAGAAACTCTTTACCTTCGGCTATATATGCCCCCGCTTTATTGAGAGCATAATTGATACCGTCATATTTATGGATTAGAGAAAGGATATCACTGACAGATGTTTCTTTATTCTGAATGGACTGTTTGATCAATTTCCTCTCGTTAGAGGAACATTTTTTCATGGTGTGTATTAAAGGAAGGGTGATTTTTCCTTCTTCAATATCCTTGCCAATGGCTTTTCCAAACTCTTCTTCCGCGGCTATATAATCGAGGGTATCGTCACTTATCTGAAAGGCCGAACCGATTCTCATGCCGAAGCGCGTTAAGGCTTCAATCTTCGTGTCTGATACATTACCAAGGATACCCCCTACGGCACATGCGGCAGAGATTAGTATGGAGGTCTTCTTCTCAACGATGGACAGGTATTCCTTTTCCGTTATATTTACGTCACCGGTCTTGATCAGTTGGAAAACTTCTCCTTCTGACATGGTGTTGGTTGTGGTGGAAAGAAGTTTCAAGATGGAGAGATTACCATCTTCGGTCATGATTCTAAAAGACTTAGAATAGAGAAAATCGCCTACCAGAACACTGGCGGCGTTACCCCATATATTGTTTGCCGATGTCTTACCCCGCCTCGTTTGAGCATGGTCAATAACGTCATCATGGAAAAGGGTTGCCGTATGGATGAACTCGATCATAGCAGACAGGGAATAGCATCGCTCTCCTCTATAACCGCAAAGTGATGAGGCCGCCAGCAACAAAAGAGGCCTGAATCTCTTGCCCCCACTGCCGATAAGATGATAAGCGATTTCGGGGATAACACTGATCTCTGAGTGGAGATGTTTCTCCATGTATTCTTCTACACGCCTTAGATCATCTCCGTAATAGCGAAAAACATCATGTATCTGCACGGTGCCTGGCCTTTGGATCAAGATAACTTTATATAATCTGGGGTATACAATTGATTCCGGCTGATATCTTTAAGATATTGACTCTATAGCGATGTTATCATTTTTATAAATAGATACTAAATAATGACAAACAACTGAAAGTGAATACTATAATTTTTATACGCCTTAGTCAAGTTCCTTAATCAGTATAAAAAAACAGGAGACTGTTGTTGGGCTCGTAAAATTAGGGTGATGGAGTAATTTTGAAGGGAATTTATCATCAACGAGGTGAAGATATTATGACACAAAGCGTTCTATCTTTTTGAGACAGGACGGTGAGGCATGGCGCTTGTGTCGTGCCTGGCCGGATCATTAAGGGTAAGTATTTGATACAAAAGGATAAATGTCGGCCAGGTGGTGGATTTAGATTCTAAAATACTATTGACCTTAATACATTAAGGTGATAAAAATCAACAATTGTTCGACAATGGAAAGCTATGGCTATTTACACAATGGGTTTAATAGAATTATAACTTTTTGCGTTTCAGGGAGGTTGTTTACCTGGTGAAGAGAAAACTGAAAACTATATTTTTAACTGGTCTTGCCGTCATCACTCCTATAGGATTAACAATTTATATTCTCTTCTTTATTGTTGATCTGATGGACACCATCTTGAAGGTTATTCCCGCAAGATATCATCCTGATACATTACTGCTGTTTCATGTACCGGGGTTTGGTATTATTGTGACGGTGATATTAATTTTTATCTGTGGTCTTGTAACCCAGAGTTATTTTGGCAGCAGACTTGTAGAGTGGGGAGAGAGGCTGGTAGATAAAATACCTGTTATAAGAAGTTTCTATCAAGCTATAAAGATGGTCGCCGATGTTATGTTTAAGAGTAAAACCAAGAATTTTAAAACGGTCGTTATGGTTGAATTTCCCCGTAAGGCAATGTATTCTATTGCGTTTGTAACGGGTAGGCCCAGTGATGAGATGCGAACCAGGATAGGAGATAGCGGCAACTATATCAGCGTCTTTTTGCCGACTGCACCCAACCCGACAACCGGATTGCTTATCATGTTGCCGGAAGAGCAGGTGATCTATACGGAGATGACGGTGGAAGAGGCGTTTACTTTGATTATGTCCGGTGGAATTGTTACCCCTCCAAATCATTTTTCGAAGGCGGAAATGGGCCGTTAGTGAGGGCTATCCGGGTATCAGAGGATATGGAAATAGAGGACGAGATGGAAAGGTACTTAATTTGATCAAGTAAGGAGAGTTTGTATGCAAATTACATCCGAGAGTGTAAAGGTAGGGCATCCCGATATAGTATCGGATTCAATCGCGGCGAATCTGATTGCTGCCATTCTGGATGAAGAACATAAACTTGGTATGACTGTTGATACCATGCCCCATTGCGGCATAGAGGTTTTTTTAGGGAAGGGACTCTGTATCATTGGTGGGGAAGTTGCTACCCGAAGCTATGTGGACATCGAGAGGTGTGTCCGTGAGACGGTTCTATCTATAGGTTATAAAGACTATGGACTCGGTCTTAACGGCAACTCGATGGGGGTTCTTAACACGATTGTTCCCCAGTCCCCGGATATCAATATGGGGACACGTGCCGATATGGGTAAATACAAGGAAATCGGAGCCGGCGACCAGGGTATTATTTACGGCTTTGCCTGCAATGAGACCCCGGAACTGCTGCCTCTTCCCTATGTTCTTGCAAGCCGCTTGATGAGAACATTTGAAGATTGCGGAAATCCTGTGTTTGCTCCGGACGGCAAGGGACAGGTAACGGTGGATTATGACGAGCAGGGGGTGCCCTTACGGGTGGCCACCATTCTAATGTCTAACGCTATTGATTATCGCCATGTCCCTCCAAGTTTCAGAACCAGTATAGAATCACAGGCCAGGCAAATGGCCATGGATTGCCTTAGAGAGTGGGTGGATGAAAAAACCGAATTTCTGTTTAACCCTACAGGAGAATGGCAATCCATTAATTCATGCAGTGCTGCTGATTCGGGACTGACCGGTCGCAAAATTGTTGTTCAGCTTTATGGAGGATACCCGGGTGCTCAGGTAGGGGGGGGGGCAGTTGTCAACAAAACACCGGAGAAAGTTGATTGTTCCGCAGCCTTTGGAGCGCGGTATGTGGCCAAGAATATTGTTGCTGCCGGGCTGGTCACCAGGTGTTCAGTTCAGCTGGCCTATGCCATCGGTATTGCCAGACCTATCTCCGTTTATATAAATTCTTTTGGGACTGGTATCGTCTCCGACAGTAAACTGGTCACTTTGGTCAAGGAATACTTTGATATGTCTCCCCGGGGTATGATCGAGCAATTTGACCTTCTGAATGGAGATATCTATAGAAAACTACCCCGGACATTCTTTCTCGATGATTATCTCTGGGAGAAAACGGATAAGTGTGAAGGACTGAAGCAGGCTGCTGCTATTTGAAATATTGGGGAATTTGAGCTGGGAAGTGAGGAAGGTATGAACTTCGAGGAAATTGACGGAACTTTAAAATACAGAATTGCCGACATTTCTCTCGCCGGTTGGGGGCGCAAGGAGTTGGCGCTTGCCGAAAATGAGATGCCCGGTCTGATGGCCGTGAGGGGGAAATATGGTCCGCAGAAACCTCTAAAAGGTTTGAAAATTATGGGTAGCCTTCACATGACCATTCAAACGGCGATGCTGATCGAAACACTTCAATGTCTTGGTGCTGATATTAGATGGGCCTCATGCAATATTTTCTCAACGCAGGATCATGCGGCAGCCGCCGTTGCTAAAGCAGGGTCTGCAGCTGTTTTTGCCTGGAAGGGAGAATCTCTTGAGGAATATTGGTGGTGTACGGAACAGGCACTGATCTGGCCGGATGGTTCCGGACCTGATCTGATTGTTGATGATGGTGGTGATGCGACTCTTTTCGTTCACCAGGGTGTCAGGGTGGAGAAGGAACCATTGTTGCTTGACAAAGTATGCGATAACAGAGAAATGCAGGTTGTTATGGAACGTCTCGGGAACAGCTTAAAGCAGGATCGAGAGCGTTGGCAGCGAGTAGCGGCAAATGTCAGGGGCGTTTCCGAGGAGACTACGACAGGTGTTCACAGGTTATACCAAATGGCTCAGGCTGGTGAACTGCTTTTTCCTGCCATAAATGTCAATGATTCGGTAACCAAGTCGAAATTTGACAACCTTTATGGTTGTCGGGAATCACTTGCTGACGGTATCAAGCGTGCAACAGATATTATGGTGTCGGGTAAAATTGTTGTGATCTGCGGATATGGCGATGTCGGCAAAGGTTGTGCTCAGTCAATGCGGGGTATTGGAGCCCGCTGTATTATCGTTGAGATTGATCCAATCTGTGCCCTGCAAGCCGCTATGGAGGGATATGAAGTTACCACTCTGGAGGATATTGTAGGCAAAGGTGATATTTTTATTACCGCAACGGGTTGCTGCGATGTCATTACGGGCCAACATATGGAAAAGATGCAGAACGAGGCAATTGTATGCAACATTGGCCACTTCGATAGCGAGATTGCCATATGTTATCTTGAAGAAAACTGTACAAAAGAAAATATCAAACCACAGGTGGATAAATGGGCCATGAAATCGGGTATATCCATTATCGTTCTTGCAGAAGGGCGATTGGTTAATCTGGGATGTGCTACCGGCCATCCCAGTTTTGTTATGAGTTGCAGCTTTACCAATCAGTGTCTTGCCCAGATCGAACTGGCAAGCAAAAGATATGAAACCGGTGTTTATACCCTACCGAAGAAGCTTGATGAGGAGGTGGCAAGATTGCATCTTAGCCGTCTGGGAATAAAGCTCTCAAAGTTGACTTCAAAACAGGCCGCTTATCTTGGGGTTCAGGTTGAAGGTCCCTTTAAGCAGGATCAATATCGCTATTAGGTTTATTATTCTCATCATTACAAGAGAAAATTCCTTGAAATTGTCGATTAATCCATTTTTAAATTTCTTAATAGGCATCTTTTTCCTCTTGACAACAAAGGCAACTTTAGTGTAACGAGTGTCTGCCGCTCTTAACCATAGTGGCAGCGGAGTGCAGCATGAAGGAGTAGCATCGCTAAGTTTTTACAGGAGTTAACTGTGCTGGAATACATCCCCATCTTTATCATGATGTCCCTTGCAGGGATCACGGCCGTTCTTTTAGTGGGCGCTTCTCACATCCTTGGCCATAGAATAAATAAGACAGCGAAGCTTTCTCCGTATGAATGCGGCATGCAGACTGTAGGCGCAACGCGGAGGAGGATCACCATTCGTTACTACATTGTAGCGATGCTCTTTCTCATCTTCGACATAGAAATACTCTTCCTTTATCCCTGGGCAGTAGTAACAAAGAGCCTTAAACTGTTTGGATTTATTGAGATGTTGGTCTTTGTATCCATCCTCTTCATCGGTTACGTTTATGTTTGGAAGAAAGGGGCTTTGGAATGGGAATAGATAATAACTTGCAGGCGATACCCCCCCTGCAGAAGGTTGTCAACTGGGGACGAAAAAACGCAATATGGCCCGTTACGTTCGGGCTGGCCTGCTGTGCCATTGAGATGATGGTTGCCAGTTCTGCAGCCTACGATATTGCACGGTTTGGTGCGGAAGTCTTCAGACCTTCTCCGCGGCAGGCAGACCTTATGATTGTTGCCGGGACAGTTACCAAGACTATGGCGCCAATGCTGAAAAGGATCTATGAGCAGATGCCCGAGCCAAAGTGGGTAATTGCCTATGGGGCGTGTGCGTCAAGCGGAGGGATGTTTAAAACTTATAATGTAGTACAGGGTGTAGATCAGATAGTCCCTGTAGATGTATATGTGCCCGGTTGTCCTCCAAGGCCTGAAGCTTTGCTCAAAGCCCTTATGAAACTCCAGGACAAGATCACCCTTGAAGGTCCAGGAGAAAGAAAACTTGTTAGTTTACCATGGGAGAAGAAATGAGCATGGTTCGTAACCCTGTAGAAGCTTTACAAGAAAGTTTTGGAGATGCCATCCGGAAGGTGGAGGAATTCAGGGGAGAAATCAGCGTAACGGTTGATAAGAGCAAAATACGAGAGGTCATGTTTTTTCTTAGAGACAATGGCAATTTTCTTTACGATATGCTCATTGATCTGTGTGGTGTCGATTACTGTGGAGATGCTCAACGCTTTGAAATTGTTTACCTTTTACGATCATCGAGATTTGGAAACAGGATAACAATAAAGGCAAGGTTGCAGGAAAATGAGGATGTTGACACGGTGATGGATATCTGGATGGCTGCAGACTGGCTGGAGAGGGAAGTGTACGATGTGCTCGGGATAAAGTTTAATAACCATTCTGACCTGAGGCGTATACTCCTGCCGGATGAGTTTGTCGGTCACCCGTTGAGAAAAGATTTCCCTGTACAAGGGTACGATTTCGAGAAACCGTTTTCAGTGCAGTTAGAGGAAGAATCAAATGGCTGAAACTCTCAATATGACGGTCAACATGGGGCCTCAACATCCGGCGACTCACGGGGTGTTGAGAGTGCTCCTCGAACTTGACGGAGAAATAATCGTCAAAGCAACTCCCTGCATCGGGTATCTCCACAGGGGTGTTGAAAAATTAGCGGAAACAATGACGTACAATCAGGCGCTTACTCTTACCGACAGGCTTGATTATACAAACGGGCTTTCCAATAATCTATCCTATTGCCTTGCCGTAGAGAAACTTCTCGACCTGAAAATACCAAAAAGGGCACAATACCTTAGGGTAATGCTTGCCGAACTCCAGAGAATATCGGCGCACCTCCTCTGGCTTGCCACACATGCCCTCGATATAGGGGCAATGACGGTCTTCTTCTATGCCTTCAGAGAAAGGGAAACGATTCTTGGAATATTAGAGCAGACAACCGGTGCCAGATTGACGCCGAGTTTTATAAGAGTTGGCGGGCTTGCTGCAGATATACCGGATACATTTACGGCTTCGGTGAAGACTTTTGTTGATGACTTCCCTGCAAGGGTGGACGAGTACGAGACCCTTCTTACAGACAACATCATCTGGAAGAAGAGGACTCAGAATATTGCTCTCCTTTCGAGGGAGGATGCCTTAAATTACGGAATCACCGGTCCGGTGCTGCGCGCCTCCGGCGTTAAATACGATGTGAGAAAGGCTTATCCTTACTCCAGTTACGATGATTTTGAATTCGAGATTCCTCTGGGCAGGAATGGCGATATTTATGACAGGTATGTCGTACGGCTCAAAGAGATGAGGCAGTCGAACAGAATTGTAAAGCAGACCCTGGAAAAGCTGCCTGAAGGTCCTGTGCGTGCCCATGCATTAACTGTGGTATCTCCGGATAAGGCGGATGTTCAGAAAGATATAGCCGCTCTCATAAGGCATTTTAAGATAATGGCCGAAGGATTTAAAACCCCTTGCGGGGAAGTATATTCATCAGTTGAGGCCCCGAAAGGCGAACTCGGTTTCTATATTGTTAGTGACGGTACAAATAAACCCTTTCGGATGAGGATCAGACCCCCTTCCTTTATTAATCTCGGCATACTGCCGAAGATGGCAGAAGGACTGATGATAGCGGATGTGGTAGCAGCCATCGGGAGTCTTGATATTGTGCTGGGTGAGATAGACAGGTAGTGAGAAGGTAATTTTATATGGAAACAGTTCCTTTTATCCTTGAATCACTAATAAAAGTTGTGGTGGTATTCTCCGTGGTGATGCTTATTGTCGCCTATATCACCTTGTTAGAAAGGAAGTTCCTCGGCTTTATTCAGGTGAGACTGGGACCCAACAGGGTGGGACCTTGCGGTATATGGCAGCCCTTGGCTGATGGTATAAAATCATTCTTCAAAGAAGACATCATCCCTTTACAGGCGGATAAACCCCTGTTTGTCATGGCTCCTATGATCTGTTTCTTTGCCGCCCTTTCCATGTTTGCGGTGATTCCTTTCGGGGATAGTGTTTATCTTTTCGGGAGGAAGATAAAGCTCGTTATTGCTGATGTTGATATTGGGCTTCTCTATATCTTTGCGCTGGGGACTCTCGGTGAATACGGGGTAGTGCTTGGCGGATGGTCGTCGGGCAATAAATATGGTGTCCTCGGAGCTTTGAGGACGGCAGCCCAGATGATCAGCTATGAAGCCGCTCTGGGCCTTACCCTGATCGGTACCGTCATTCTGGCCGGTTCTCTGCGGCTGACAGATATCGTAGAGGCGCAGAGGGGTGTATGGTTTATTGTTTACCAGCCGTTTGCCTTTATCTTATATATTGTTGCCGGGCTTGCGGAGGTGAACAGGACTCCCTTTGACATGCCGGAATCGGAAAGCGAGCTCGCATGCGGTTATAACATAGAATACAGTAGTATGAAATTTGCACTTTTCTTTATGGCAGAGTATGCCCATATAGTGGTTGTCGCGGCTGTGGCAACAACTCTTTTCCTCGGTGGATGGCTGGGGCCATTTCTCCCCGGACCTGTCTGGTTCCTTATAAAAGTTTTTTTCGTTGTGTTTTTCTTTATCTGGGAACGAGCTACGTTTCCGCGATTACGTTACGACCATGTTATGCAGTTTGGGTGGAAGGTCTTATTCCCGTTAGCACTTCTGAATGTGGTGGTAACAGCCTGTATTGTAGCGCTGAAATAAGGTGAAGAAGTTATGATTATTATTCCACTCTTGAAAGGTTTATGGTTAACTTTAAAGAGATTTTTCTCAAAGAGAATTACTGTTCAGTATCCGGAGGAGAGGCGACCTATCTCTCCGAGGTGGAGAGGGCTCCATTACTTTGAGAAGAATTCCGCTGGAGAAACGCTATGTGTGGCATGTGGCTTGTGTGTCGCCGTTTGTCCCTCCCATTGTATAACCCTTGAAATTTACGAACCGGAGAATGGCATCCGTTATCCGCTAAGATACGAAATAGATTCATTAAGGTGTATATTTTGTGGATTCTGCCAGGAGGCATGTCCGGTTAATGCGATAAAACTTGGCCAGAATTACGAGTATGTCCATTACGAAAGGGCGGATTTTCTTTTGACAAAGGAGAAACTTCTTTCTTAAGCCGGGGATCAGGAGAGCGGTGATAGAGCAAGAACCGATGATCCCTGACAATCGGTAATCGACGACTGATAAAACTATTGACATTTGACCTTTGTGAACCGGTACTAGAATGGTTTCAAATGGAGAGATAGATGGACTTCTTATGGTTTAAATGGGGCCTGTTTGGTGTTATGGCGGTACTTTCCGTGGTTTCATCTCTCATGATGGTGACGAGAAGAAACCCCATACATAGCGCATTATGGATGATCGCGACGTTTTGTGCTTTAGCGGTAATCTATCTGATGCTGCATGCCCAGTTTATAGCCGTGGCTCAGGTAATGGTGTATGCAGGCGCGATAATGATGCTGATAATTTTTGTTATCATGCTGGTTCATCTTGAAAAAGATGTTGTCTCTCAAGGGGGGGTCTCCACAACAAAGTTTGTGGGGGGATTCATTACTGTTATTCTCTTCCTGGAAATTATTTTTGTGATCTTATCGTCTCAAATGACCGGAAAGGAAGGCACTTATACACCTGAAGTGTTGAGCAGTATAGGAAATGTCAGGGCAGTAGGGTATCTCCTTTACGGACAGTATCTATTCCCCTTTGAGATTGCTTCGATATTGCTTTTAGTTGGTATAGTGGGTGCTGTCGTTCTCGTCAGGGGGAAACGAAAGGTAAAAAGCTCATAGCTGAAACACAAGGAGTGAAAGATGCTTCCCGATATCCCGTATAGCTTATACTTTGCACTGTCCGGTGTACTTTTCACGATAGGAGCGATAGGCGCGATTACGAGGAGAAATGCGATAATCGTTTTCATGTGCATCGAACTGATGTTGAATGCAGTAAATCTTGTCTTTATCGCATCAGGGAAAATGCTTTCCTCCATGGATGGGACAATTTTCGTGTTTTTCATTATGACCGTTGCAGCCGTAGAGGCGGCCGTTGGATTGGCAATATTTGTCATTATCTTTCGCTTGAAACAAACGATAAATGTTGATGAAATCAATCTCCTGAAAGGATAAAGAGGTAGTAAATGGCTGACTACATCTGGCTCATACCGGCATTTCCCGCCATAGGTTTTATCATTAACGGGTTGTTCGGAAGGGAGACTTCCAAAACGTTTGTTTCCTGGGTGGCGTGTCTTGCCATGTTTTGTTCTTTTCTTGTCTCAGTGGCAATATTTTACGAATTTTTGCAGCTTCCGCCAGCAAGCAGGGTATTTGAAAAAGACTTTTTTGACTGGATAGTCTCCGGAGAATTTAAGGTTGCAATAGGTTTTCGGATTGATGCCCTCTCTATTATCATGTGCTTCGTGATTACGGGGGTAGGATTTCTTATCCATGTCTACTCTGCCGGCTACATGCATGACGACCCCGGTTTCGCGCGATATTTCACTTATCTCAATTTATTTGTGTTCATGATGCTCCTTTTGGTAACGGGGAATAATATACTTCTAATGTTCGTGGGATGGGAGGGTGTCGGTCTCTGTTCCTACCTTCTCATAGGTTTCTGGTATGAAAAGGATTCTGCCGCCAATGCCGGTAAAAAGGCCTTTATTGTCAATAGGATCGGAGACTACGGTTTTCTGCTCGGGATATTTCTCCTCTTTGTAAGTCTGGGGAGCCACGGTATCTGGACGTTAAAATATTCCGAGATCCAGCCCCATGCCCATCTCCTTAGTGCCTCTGTCGTTACGGTTATTACTCTTTTGTTCTTTGTGGGCGCTATGGGAAAATCGGCCCAGATTCCCCTCTATGTGTGGCTGCCTGATGCTATGGAAGGCCCGACACCAGTGAGTTCCCTTATCCATGCTGCTACTATGGTAACGGCAGGCGTGTATATGATAGCAAGGCTCAACTTTCTGTACAGTATGGCGCCTGATACTATGTTGGTTGTGGCGGTGGTGGGCGTACTTACAGCCTTGTTTGCCGCATCAATAGGTTTTGCCCAGTACGATATCAAAAGGGTGCTTGCTTATTCCACCGTAAGTCAGTTGGGTTTCATGTTTGTTGCCGTGGGTGTAGGCTCGTACGCGACAGGTATCTTCCATCTCATGACACACGCCTTCTTTAAAGGCCTCCTGTTTCTTGGAGCGGGAAGTGTCATGCATGCCATGAGTGGTGAACTTGACATGAGGAAAATGGGGGGGTTAAGGAAAAAAATACCTGTTACCTACTGGACGTTTTTCATCGCCTGTCTGGCCATTTCGGGAATTCCAGGCTTCTCCGGTTTCTTCAGTAAGGATGAGATCCTGTGGAAGGCCTTCAGTTCCGGTCATTGGGTGATCTGGTTAATTGCGGCGGTAACGGCAGGTATGACGGCATTTTATATGTTCCGTCTACTTTTTTGTACATTCCACGGTGAATGCCGGGCATCAGAGGAAGTTAAACATCATATACACGAGTCTCCCAAGGTTATGACTATTCCTTTGATGATTCTTGCGTTTCTTGCTTTAGTAGGTGGATATGTCGGTGTACCTCATATACTCGGCGGTGAGAACCGCTTCGAAAAATTTCTCGAGCCGGTTTTCAGTTCGGTAGAAAATATAGAACCTGTAGAACATGCCGCGGCTGTGCCTAATTTTGACCTTACAAGTAAAGCATGGGCTGGGACTGGGGAAGGGAGCGCGGCGGTTCATCATAGCAGCTCTTTAGAGATTAATCTGATGATTCTCTCTGTTGTTATCGCTCTTATCGGGATCTATGCGGCCTATGTGCTTTACCTGAAAAAGCCTGAGTTACCAAAGAAATTTGTAGCGAAATTCCCCGGTTTCTATAACATGGTTCATAATAAGTATTTTGTAGATGAGATTTACTTTACCCTTTTTGTCAGAAGTATTCTGGGAGCAGGCAAGTTCCTGTTACGTGTTGTGGATCAAGGGATTATTGATGGAATTGTAAACGGGACCGGATACGTGATGAGAGGTATAGGCTCTATCATAAGACGTGTAGAGACCGGTTATGTGCAAGGATATGCCTTTGCTATGATTTTAGGGGCAATCATTGTGGTTGGCTACCTCATCTTGAAGCCGTTCATATAAAGCGTTAAGCGTGTAAATGTGTAAAGGGGTATTTAAATGACCGATATGACTTTTCCTCTTCTCTCTGCCTTGATCTTCTTCCCTTTAGCAGGGGCAGTGGTGCTGATTTTAGTGCCGAGGAGAAATGCGCTTTTTATAAAAGTATTTACTCTTATATGTACCCTTTTAGAGTTTGCCCTATCTCTTCCCCTCTACTTCAATTTTAATGACAAAACAACGGGGATGCAGTTTGTAGAACAGATAGCGTGGTTTCCCGAGTGGGGGGTCAGCTACTTTATTGGAATAGATGGTATCAGTCTCCTTCTCGTATTACTGACAACATTTCTTACGATTATATGTATCCTCTGTTCATGGGAAGGGATCACGAAGAGGGTTAAAGAGTACCATATATCCTTTCTCTTCCTTGAGACAGCGATGATCGGCACACTTTGCGCACTTGATATTGTGCTCTTCTATATCTTCTGGGAATTGATGCTCGTTCCCATGTATCTTTTAATCGGTGTCTGGGGAGGGCCGAGGCGCATATACGCAGCTATAAAATTCTTCCTCTTTACCATGGCGGGAAGTGTACTTATGCTGCTTGCCATAATGACTATCTACTTTCATTACTATAATGAGACGGGCATATATACCTTCAATCTCCTGGAACTCTATAAAGCTCAGATTCCAATAGCAAAACAGTACTGGCTGTTTGGTGCCTTTGCGCTTTCCTTTGCCATAAAAGTACCTATGTTTCCCTTTCATACCTGGTTGCCTGATGCCCATACGGAAGCGCCGACAGCAGGCAGTGTCATTCTTGCCGGTGTTCTATTGAAAATGGGTACCTATGGTTTTTTAAGATTTGCCATTCCACTATTTCCCTGCGCTGCCCTTGATGCTATTCCCTATATCTCAATTTTGGCGATTGCCGGCATAATCTACGGCGCCATTATGTGTATCATGCAGACAGATTTAAAGAGACTGGTTGCCTATTCCAGTGTCAGCCATCTCGGATTTGTTATGTTGGGGATATTTGCCTTCAACATGCAGGGGCTGGAAGGAAGTATATATCAGATGCTTAATCACGGGATAAGCACAGGGGGATTATTCCTGGTTGTTGGAATGATATACGAAAGAAGACACACAAGGATGATCGCAGATTTTGGAGGTTTGTCCAAAGTCATGCCCGTGCTGGCCATCTTTTTTATGATCATTACCCTCTCCTCCATCGCCCTGCCGGGGACAAACGGTTTTGTGGGAGAGTTTCTCATATTGCTCGGTACCTTTAAAAGGAACATGCTCTATGGAATACTTGCCACTACGGGTGTGATTCTTGGAGCGGTATATATGCTCTGGATGTTTCAAAGGGTGATGTTCGGGCAGTTGACGAAAGAGGACAACAAGAAACTGCTCGACATTAATGGGAGAGAAAAGGCAATACTGGTTGCAATAGTTTTTTTTGTTATCCTTATGGGTGTCTATCCCAAGATCTTCTTCACTAAAATGGATGCGACCGTGGCCGGGTATCTCGATTATATCAAAGTAAAAACATCAAATTATACATCTCCCGAAGTGACTCATGTTCCAGCGTCTTTAAGCTTCGGAGAGGAGAAGAAAACCGAAGGTGAAAGATATAATACCCCGCAGGGTCAGATAGTGTTCAGGCGAGCTTCGTCCGATCATCTAGTATCTGATACTTCTTCATATTCCTCATATCATCCAATATTTTCCGGAAAGGGCATTAATCTATGGCTGTTATGATTCCAGAGTTGGCATTCAAATGGATAATCCCGGAAATTATTATTTCCATATGCGCCCTCTTTATTCTTCTCCTGGGAGCTTTTAGTGGGGGGAGGGGAGGCCGAAGTGTATCGGGTGCTGTATCTATCGCAGGTTCAGCGCTTGCGTTGTATTTCACATGCAATCTATGGAATGAAAATGTTACTATATTTAATAACCTTTACACAATAGATAACTTTGGGACGTTTTTCAAGGCAACGTTTCTCATCATTTGCATTCTTGTGACCATTGTTTCTCTGAGATACATAGAGCGGGAAGAGATAAAACTGGCCGAGTATTATTCTCTGCTGCTCCTTGGCGTTCTTGGTATGATGGTCATGACCTCCTCTACCAATTTCATTACTATCTTTATCGGGCTGGAAGTCATGTCTATAGCGATATACATTCTTTGCGGTCTTTTAAGTGATAATGCTAAATCTGTAGAGTCGGCTCTGAAATACTTTCTCCTTGGGGCGTTTGCCACGGCATTTTTACTATACGGGATGGCGTTGGTCTATGGAACGACGGGGGTTCTTGATATAATAGAGATAAAAAATTATGTAGGCTCCGGAAGTTTTTACCTGACTCCTATGTTTGTGGCAGGTCTTGCCTTTCTCATCGTTGGGTTCGGGTTTAAGACGGCGCTTGTTCCTTTTCACATGTGGACACCGGATGTGTACGAGGGTGCGCCTACCTCTGTTACTGCTTACATGGCGACTGGTGTTAAAGCTGCAGCCTTTGGCGCCTTTTTGCGGGTATTTTACACTGCTTTTACTCCTTTTATAGAAGGTTGGTCCGGTATATTGTGGATTCTTGCTGTGCTTACCATGACGGTGGGGAATATCACAGCCCTTGTGCAGGACAATATAAAAAGGATGCTTGCCTACTCAAGTATCGCCCATGCCGGCTATCTTCTCGTAGCCTTCGTAACAGGAGATAAAGCCTTTTCGTCAAGCATTCTCTACTATCTTCTCGTCTATACCTTTATGAATATCGGCGCCTTTACCGTAGTGATTCTCTTGGGCAGGAACGGCGTGGAAAATACGGACATAGACAATTATACAGGTCTCGCAAAAAGGCATCCCTTTGTTGCCTTTTCCATGAGCCTTTTCCTCCTTTCCCTTGCCGGTATTCCGCCCCTTGCCGGTTTTATGGGCAAATTCTATATTTTTAGTGCGGCGATAAAGGCAGAATATTACTGGCTGGCGGTTATCGGTGTGCTGAACAGTACCATCGCTGCCTATTATTACCTTAGAGTCATTATGTATATGTATTTTAAGGAACCGGAGGGTGAGCTTGGGAACATTGACCTTTCTCCGGCCTATATCATTGTTATCCTCATCAGTATATGGGCAATTATTCAAATGGGAATATTCCCCAGGGAATTTCTTTTAATTGCCCAAAAATCAGTTGCTATCTTCATCTGATGTAGCCTAACATACACTTTACCGAAGAATCAGGTACAAATATTTACTGTTATAATTAGTTAGCTGTTATATTATACATTCCGACTCCCTTCAAATACGCTTCAACCACCTTATCGGGCTCACCAGTTGCTTCTACTTTACCACCATTAAGCCAAATAACCCTATCACATATCTCCTTTACAGATTTTAGATCGTGGGAGACCATGATGGTTGTAACACCTCCCTTTATTAACTGGATTAAAGCATCGCTGGATTTCTTCTTAAAATTCTCATCACCTACTCCAAGTATTTCATCTATGAGAAGTAACTTTGGATCCGTAAAAACCGCAATTGAAAAAGCCAGTCGGAGATACATGCCGCTGGAGTATGTCCGGGATGGTATGTCTATAAACTCGCCTATCTCGGAAAAGGCGATGATATCTTCCATTCTTTCCAAAACCTCATCCCTTGTAAGACCAAGAAGTACGCCATTTATAAGGATATTCTCTCTGCCGGTAAGATCAGGATGAAACCCCGCTCCAAGATCAAGGAGGGGGGTTATTTTTTGTGAGACCTTTATATCTCCCCTGGTCGGATAAATGGTGCCAAGGAGTAAGGAGAGCAATGTGCTTTTTCCAGCGCCGTTCTTGCCTATTATGCCAAGGCACTCTCCTTTCGTGACATTAAAATTAAGGCCTTTTAATGCCCAGAAATTACAATTTGGTTTTCTTTTCACAAATTTAGGTAGATTTACCACAAATTCCTTAAAGCCAGGTCTTTCCCTCCTGAGAGGGAATTTCTTCCACACATCTACTATTTCCGCAATATAATTCATATAACCTCATCCAGCCTTTTGCCAAGCCTTTGAAATACGAGAATACCAAGGAGGAGAAAAACAAGAGAACTTCCCAAGGAGATACCAATAGCTCCCCAATCTGTAGAATTTGAAATAAATATACTTCTCCAGGCCGTTACAAGATAGGTAAGTGGATTAAGGGCAAGATAGGTCCTGTATGACTCCGGAACCATATTTAAAGGGTAAATAATGGGAGTCATCCAAAACAGCATACTGATACCCACGCCTATTATATATTCCATGTCTCTAAAATAGGCATTTACCATAGCAATTGCCAGACATATCCCGATTGTTACGGCAAGTTGTATTACTATCAGAATAGGGACTGTAAGGAACCAGCTTATGTTAGGCCCGTTCCCATAATAGTATGCAAGACCTATTATTATTGGGAGTGAAAAGAGAAAATTTACAAGCTGAGCCATTATTGTGGACAGAACAAGAAAATGTCTTGGGAAACGGACCCTTTTTATTAGATTTACATTGCCAATGAGGGTACTGGTAGACATAGTGACGGAGGCAGCGAACCAGTTCCAGGGAAAGAGGGCAGAGAGGAAAAAGAAAATATAATTTTCCATCTGAATTCGCATAAATATCTTAAAGGCAATAAAAAGGACCAGTGAAAGAAGAATAGGATTTAATAAAGACCAGAGGATACCAAGAAAAGTTCTTTTGTATTTTACTGTTATTTCCTTCCTTGTAAGAAGACGGAGGAGGTCTATTTTTCGTTTAGTTTCTCTATCGAAAATAAATGGCATAAATGGGGCCCAACCTTCAAATTGCATTGAGTATCAACTTTTTCTTAAGATACTCTACTTTCCCTTATAGAGAAATCTCTCAAATAACCTGTGAAAAGGGGTCCAGCCTGATCCGTTATCCGGGGAATCATCTATGAACTTCTTAAAGGCGTTAACTTTTGCATCAAGGTCATCTACGTAGTAAACAAGTAACGATTCTAATGTTTTGGGACGTTTGGGAGAGCCATACTCAAGCACACCATGATGGCTGAGTAACACATGCCGTAATTCCATGGCTAGTTGTACGGGAAAATCTCTGATCTGAATAATCTTAGTATCCAGCATTTCCAGACCGATAACGATGTGTCCGATAAGCCTTCCCTGATCGGTGTAATCAATCATCATCTGATGGGAAAGTTCATATACCTTTCCGATATCATGGAGAATACCACCTGTTATGAGTATGTCTCTGTTGATGTCTTTAAAATGTTCCGCCATCAGGGCAAGGAGGCGTGTCACTGAAAGAGTATGTTCGAGAAGACCTCCAATATAGGCATGGTGCATACTTTTGGCGGCAGGGGCTTTTTTGAAGAGTGTCTTTATTGTTTCATCCTGGAAAAATGAATTCAACAGCTCTTTCAAACATGGGGTTCTGATCTGTTCCACAAACGCCATCAGATCGTCAAACATTTTGTCAGGATCATCTTTGGCAGCAGGGAAATAGTCAGGAAGATCTATTTTATCATCGTCAACTTTTCTAATCTCGAATAGTGAAAATTGAAGAATGTTTTTGAAACTGGCAACTCTTCCCTGTACGTAGATTATGTCACCTCGTTGAAAAAGCCTGTCCCATTCCATGGCATTGTCCCAAATCCTGCCCTCTATCTCTCCTGTTTTGTCCTTGAGGCGGAGGTTAATATAGGGAGCCCCTTTCTTGGAGAAAGCGAGGTTTTTTTCTGTCACGAGGAAAGACTCGCAGATCTTATCCCCTGCTTGAATGTCTTTGATATAGATATTTTTTATTTTAATCACCTACCCGTTCTTTATAAGAATATACATTCATCTTGCCACCTCTTACATAGCCGATAAGGGTTATTCCCGTTTTTCTCACTAAGCGAATGGCCCTGGATGTGGGCGCAGAGTGGGAGATAATCATCGGCACTCCCAGTTTACCTGCCTTAGTGACGATTTCCGAAGAAATCCTGCCCGTTGTCATAAGGATCTTATCGGAACAGTCAACCTCCTCGAGTAAGGCATGTCCACATAACATGTCAATAGTATTATGTCTTCCAATATCTTCTCTTAAAACAAGAATACCGTCTATATCTGCCAGCGCGGAACAGTGTGTTCCATGTGTTACATTGTGCAGATACGACGAACTAAGAAGCTCCTCCATAAGACTCAATACCTTTTGCGGGGTAATGACGGGGTAGGATAGACGTCCGGAAGAATCCATGCCGACATTATTATAAGTCAGCGTTTCCTCCGGCCTTCTAAGACGAGCGCCGCTTGAGAAGATAGTCCCGGAGTCGAAACGGGAAGGGTATACCTCTTCTGTATAGACATGCACCATGCATCGTTCGTTAGCGATCTCAATTTTTTTTAAGTCTCCAGCAACCCTGATAATTCCTTCTATTCTGAGGAACCCTACAGCCAGTTCTTTTAAATGATTTCCCGTGCAGGCAATGGTGACAACTTTCTGATCGTTGAGAAATATTTCCAGGGATATTTCTTTGATAATCTCGGCGGAAATTCCTGAAAACCCTGAGTTGTCATAAGATTGGATGTCGAATCGCTCTATCCCCGCAGGAGATTTCTCGGAGGTCACTTTACCTCCCTTTCTCTCAGTATCCGATGCTCTCCTGCCCTGATGGTCAGCTTTGTTACATCAAAATATTCCATCAGCGGGATGATGAATTTTCTGGAAAGTCCCGTTAAACTTTTAAAACTTGCCGGTGTGGCTTTGCCTTCCCTCCGGAGGAGATTTTTATAATCCTCGCGGAGCTTATCCAGAGCATCTCTGTCAAAATATAAGTCTTCGTTGACTTTTATCAGTACGTTTTCCCTGACCATTACATTCAGTACGTTTTCCGCCTGTACTTTCCGGCCGGCGAATTTCTCCCACACCTCTTTTATATAAGGTGGTTTAAGCCCGGCATTGAGATAAAGGCTGAATATCTTTCCACGGAGCTCCTCCAGCTCCCCTTCAAGGTTGACAGTGTGTCCGGGCAGGCGAATATTCTCCCTGTCAGCTACAATCTTCCCATTTTTTTCGAGATCTTTAATCGCTATATTGAAGAGACGACTGACGAAACGTTTCAGGGTGGTCTTCAGTTCCTCCTTTGGCAGGCCTTCCTTCAGGGGAAATTTTTCATGGTATGATCGCACTTCCTGAAGAATTTTTTGCTGAAGGTTCTCGTATATGGAAAAGGACACAACTTTTGTTCCGTCGCTCTCCACAAGAACCGCCTGCCTTTCGGCAAACATCTTGTCTAGAATCTTTCTAAGAGAGCTCTGACGAATCCCTGTCCTCATAACAAGCTGACGAATATCAATGACTCCGAAACCGGCCCGTTCAATAATCGTGGCGGTTCTTTCTTCGGGGGTGCCTTCACGCAACAGAGCGCATTCATGAAGTACATTGTCCACGTACCTTTTATGCTTTCGGGGGAGAGGGTCAATAATCATACCGCCGCCGATAGTCGTCACTGGTGAGTAATCTCTGGTCACAAATCTGTCCCGTGTCATGGTGACTGCGGGAGATTCAAGGACAAGCTGGGCATAACAGTTTTCTCCAGGTTCTATTGCGTCCCGGTTTAGAAGAATCATCCGGGCGATGATCTCGCTGGTTCCTGTATGGAACCTGACAAGGCTTCTGTTCTTTAATTTCCTGCCGGCGCAGGACAGGTACTCGAAGGAGACATCCAGACGAGACGACGGCTCTAACGTCCCCGGCAGGGTCAAGACATTCCCTCTTTCGATGGTCGCCTTTTCAACGCCCTGCAGATTGATGGCTGTTCTCTGACCCGCGTGGGCAAAATCAACGCTCTGGTTATGAACCTGAATGCCTCTTATCTTTGCCGGCAACTTTTTCGGTAATATCTCCACTACTTCAGCAGCTTTTATCTGCCCCGATATCAATGTCCCCGTGACAACTGTTCCAAATCCCTTTATGGTAAATACTCTGTCAACAGGCAGTCTGAAAATGCCTGTATCGTATTCCTCCCCCATTTCCGAGGATACCTGATCGAGAGCGACGAGAAATTCAGGAAGGCCGACGCCGGATACGGCCGAAACGGGTACAACCGGAAATGGTTCCAAGAATGTGCCTTCCAGAAATTCAAGGACATCATCGGTGACAAGTTCAAGCCAGTCCTTATCAACTAAATCGATTTTGGTGAGGGCAACGAGCCCCCTTTTAATACCGAGGAGGGAACATATATGCAGATGTTCTCTTGTCTGAGGCATAACTCCTTCATCCGCTGCTATGACCATGACCACGAGATCAATACCCCCAGCGCCGGCAACCATATTTTTTATAAACCTCTCGTGGCCCGGGACGTCCACAATGCCAAAGGTCTGGCCACTTTCCAGGGCTAGGGAAGCAAAGCCAAGATCAATGGTGATTCCCCTCTCCTTCTCCTCCTTGAGCCTGTCTGTGTCAATACCGGTCAAAGCCTTGATGAGCGCTGTCTTACCATGGTCAACATGTCCTGCTGTACCAAGTACGATATGCTTCATAAAGCTTAAAATAACAAACTCCCTCAGTTTTCACAACAATAAAAATTGTTATAGTTCACCGTCTGCCGTTTTTTGTTTACCGACAAAGTTACAGACGTGAAAAAAGTTAACGGACGGTCTTCGCCTTTTACTTGAACTGTAAAGGAACCCTGATAGAGATATCCAATTATTGTAATGCTTGGGAAGGAGGGCATCGCCTACACCGGGTTGGTAGAAACGATCAACACCGCAGTGGGCGATATAAAAGAACCATTCATAGAATGGACTGAAATATAGCCGGAACAGCTACCCCAGATCGTTACTTTTTAAGGTACAGGAGGGAAAGTAAAGGGTGACAGATAGAGAAAACCTGTATGATACCTTGCCCGTCTACAACGAAAATGTGAACTATGCCTACTTGTACTTTTCAGCTTAAGTTCTTTTTAACCATTTCGAGAAATTCCTGTCTGTCGATTGGTTTTTCCATGTATCCCTCAGGCCCTGGCACAGACCGCTTGTAGAGGAAATCCTTAAAGTTCATAAGAGGATGTTCATCCCCCCTGAACCCTGTTACAATAATCACGGGAATCCCCTTTAAACCCTCATCCTTCTTGAGTTCTCTGTATAGGCCTATGCCGGATTTTTCGGGCATCAATATATCCAGACAGACGAGATCCGGTCTGGTTTCTTTTATCTTCTTTAGCCCCTCTAAACCGTCTGCGGCCGAATCGGTCTTATAACCATTCTCCTCTAAAAGGGTAGTCAAATAGGTGATTACATCAGGCTCATCATCAATGACTATTATCTTTTTATCCATGACGTCCTCCTGTGAATTATTTTCCTGATTTACATTTAATTTATACACTTTATACAAAGATGCCAAACGCCTGTGCAGGGTGTCGTGTGGTTTTAATAGGGGTGGGTTCCCACGACAACATCTTTTTTGAAATTTTCTTTCACCAACATAGTAATCTGCTCAAAATCAAGAGGGCATTGGGCTGTTTTTGCTGCCTTTACTATACAGGTCCCCAGGTGGATGACATCAAAATCTGTTTCTATACTATCAGCTATTTCCTTCATCAATTTTATTTTCGGAATAATAAGCCCCGGACAATCCCCACAGTTTCCAAGGGCTACCAGTTCGATCTCATCTTTATATCTTGCAAATTCTCCTTCCTTCTTACTGATAGCTTTGAGGCATTTCTCGCACGCCACACACAATTGATCTTGTATCCTCTTGCAACCAATAATTGCGATCTTTGTCATATTATTCCCCTTCAGCATCTGATTTACATCCGTAGCAGGCCTATTTGCTCAGGAACTTCCAGAATGGAATTATCAATAGAAGAAAAAGAATTATAACTAAATATTCAATCCCCTTCGTCGCGAAGATATCTACATAAGTAAAACCTTCCATTGTGCTTCTCCCCTTCTTATTATTTGTTATTATCCTTTATTCTTGTCTTGCCCATTCAGGTGATTTCCTCAGTACCGGCATTCTGTTTACAATCCATCTGAATACCCATATCTCCGCAAATACTATGGAGAGTGTTATTACAATCTCAATCCAGGTCGGAAAGTACCTTTCGCTCATAGGTAGATACCATTTATAAGCAATACAAACGTAGTCTAACCTATTGATAATAATGCCGAGCATTGTGATAACAGCGGCAACGCGAATGGAGATAAGGTTTCTATCCTTTACGCCTTGTACGAAGAGGACGCAGGGAATGAGTATAAATCCAATCAATTCAAATACATACCAGTACCCCATGGGGGTATTTAAGAGAGACCAGTGTTTGCCGTGGATGAATATGAGAACCTTTAAGAAGAAATAACCAAACATGGTAACTGCACATATCTTTCCAAGGCCTACTAATATATCGTTATAGGATCGGTGATGATCCTCGTCTATCTGCCGGCTGAATACCCTATGGCTTATCGTTCCCTCGAATATTACCATCGAAAGTCCTGCAAAAATACTGGATATCAAGAATAGTACAGGGATAAACTCGGTGTACCACAGGGGATGAATCTTCCCTTTTGCCATCATAACCAGGGCCCCGAGGCCTGATTGGTGTAATGTGGAGAGGGTGATTCCAAAAATCACTGCTCCCAGGGTCAGTGAACCAAGGATTTTTCTGAGTCTCTTCAATCCGAGCCATTCTGCAATTGCCGGAGAAAATTCAACAAGTTCTGCCAACGTGTAAAGCATGAAGTGCCAGACAACGAGAAACAGGACAGAATTTACCCCGAATTTATTTCCAATTATAGGATTGGCTATGTTCCACCAACGGCCACAATCCAGCAAGATCGCACCCGCATAAAAGACGTAGGCAAGAAAGCCGTTAAGAACAGTTGCCCTTATTATTGGATGATACTTTTTTAACCCAAGGATATAAACGACGAAGGTAAGGACATATGCTCCTCCTGCAAACGCAACACCTGTCATAACATCAAATCCGATCCATATTCCCCACGGAAATTCTTGAGAAAGGTTGGTGACAGGGTAGCCCAGTCCCTTTGCAAGACGATAAACAATGAGAATTACACCGAGGAGTATTGTAGGAGCAGAAATTACGTTAAAGACCGTGAAACCCCTTCCCTTTGGCTTTAATTCAGTGATTATAAAGGTCACAAAATCTCCGAAGCTTTCTATCTCTCCTTTTGCCATTTTTCCATTCATCTGCTCATCCCCATTTAATCGTTATTCAAATATATTAATCTTCCTCTCGTCTTGTCGCACGGTTCATTCCAAGCAAAATCAGAGGCAAGAGGACCAGTACGAAGGGGACAGCGTAGAGAAAACCGGTAGTAAATTCCGGATAGGCGATTGTTCCGAGATCTATACGGAAACCTAGCTGTTCAAAGGGAACTGCTGACAGATAGAGATATGAAGTGCCACCTACTTCATTCCCACCATACACATGGTGGACATAATTATTGGGATTTTGAAAGAAGCGTCTATTGGCTTCATCAAGAATGTTCCTCCTCGTGCCGAATTTTAATGCTTCTACCGGACAGGCTTCAACACAGGCAGGAAAGATTTCCCCCTCCTGAAACCTATCCCAGCAGAGGTTACACTTCTGAATTTTGGGCGCAGCACTATTGTATTCAAATTTTGTCATGTCAAAAGGACAAGAGAACATGCATAGCCTGCAACCTATACAATTTGTATCCCAGGTGACATGGGCTTCCTTCCTTTTTTTCATGGCCTTTACGAGACATGCCGCAACACAGGCAGGCTGATTGCAGTGCATACACTGCTGTTTCACAAAAATTCTTCCCTTCTCAGTTTCATAGCGATTCACAACAGTCCACCGGGTTTCTGTCGTTTTTCTTTTATGTTTAAATACAGAATCATTGGAGATATCAGGTAGGGGCAAGTTATGCGCCTGAGCACATGCCATCTCGCACCGCATGCAGCCGATACATCGTGTTGTATCTACAAGAACACCAAAAAATTCGCTGACCCCGGCAGCAGTTTTGGCACCGACATGAGAAGGCATCAAAAGATTTCCACAGGCAGCTCCTCCTATTCCTGTTCCTATAGTCTTCAGGAATTTCCTCCTGTCCATTTATACTTCCTCCTACTTATTGTGTTAACCTAATAGATATGAATTTCTTATTTTATTTTTAGTCTACGTCCTTACAAAAAGAATAATCCACGATTGCCAACTCCCCATTCTCTATTGAATAGCCTGGTTTTTACGAGTCGATGTTTTGTTCTTAAGATTCTCAGCATGACAATCAGTACATTTTAAAGGTTTTAGTCCCATCTTATTATGACAGTTAATACACTGGAGATGGTATGCTGCGGTTAGGCCTGTTTTATTCAAATTCTGGAGGTCAACAGAACTGTCATGGCAGTCTCTACATAGTGGAAGAGGGTTTTTAGATTCAATCGGGGGATAATGGTGACAGCCTGCACAGATAGTGTTTTGATTAACATGGAAATAATCGGCTAATTTGCTTTTATCCGAAATTCCAGATAATTTTCTGACATGTGCGAGATGAGAGAACCGCACCGGCATATATTCCTTTTTTAAGAAACCAATATCTACCACTTTGGGCACCTTTTTCAGCAGAGACTTATCTAAAGTCTTAAGTCTTAGAACGGCTTTATCTTTCCTGGAAAGTCCGCTATGGCAAACGCGGCATGATGCGTTCATTGGAGCACCTTTTATTAAATAGTGACAGCCGGCACAGTTGGGTTCTGACTTCTTAGATTCATGGCAACCACCACAGCTACGTCCGGATGATACCTTATGATATACATTCGCCAAAGTAACTTTGTTCCCCTTTGCACTTCTTTTGAGAGGATGACATGTCTTGCAGCTACTAAGAGTTTTGTGGTGGCAAGTTAGGCATGAATGAGTATAGCTTTCATGTGAACTATGGTCGAAAAAAACCCCTTTCATTCTGGCACCTTCAATACTAATGAGTACTTTGCCCGGTTGATCTCGTTCCGGTTTGGAAACATCGGCTATTTCATTGATTGTCCGGTGCTTAGTTTTAACATTAGATCCTTCACGGTTAGAAGGATCTGCCAATCCTTTGAATATGTCCGTGTCCGAAATGAGGATTGGACGTTTAATTACATTTTCAGCACTATACTCTCCAGACCAGCTATTTCCTGTCTTTCTATACAAGAAACAAAACGTGCATAACCCTATTAAAACAATAAAAACCAAGAGTTTCTTATTCCGAGTATTCACAGTCATTTCACTTACACAATTTTAGATAAATGCAACAGCATGTCCCTTCGTATGAACAATAATTAAATGATAGCTTAGTTGCATTTTCCCCCGCAAACGAAATCGGTCGCAGATATATTTATAATGGGATCAATCTTTCACAACACATTAACACCTTTGAAGACGATCTTCGGTACTCCAGGTAATGGAGTGACTTCGACCATATGGACGACCCTTTCCACAGAAGGAAGACATAATGCATTGTGTTGTTCATCCAGAGTAAAGACAACAAGTTGACCGTTCATAGGGTATACCTCCTATCCAAACTGAATCTCTTGGACGCCTTAGTTCCAAAATCTAATAGTATATCGAACGTCGATGAATAAAACTTTCAGGGCTCTTGTTTTATAAGGTAAATGGATACTGTGACTTTAAATTTCTATTTTGAGAATGTTTCCGGAGTCATATGTAGTTTTCTTTCTGGTGAACAACTATAGCCGTTGTATTGTAAGGATTGTTCACGCCAAGTGACGTTATCAAAACACCTTTGGTATTGCAACGCAAAAGTATCACACGTAATAATTTACCTCTTGATAAATAGAGCGCTCGTTCTATTTTACAGCGGCCTGGCTTTCTCAAAGGAATACACGTAGAAAATTCAACGTGTTATATCAGTTGACAAATATCGTAATGGGTAGTAATGGAAGCCTTATTTGTTTTGATGTTGTTGTCCATCTTCTTTTTATTGACGGAAAAGGTTGGGCTTTTCTTAGGCTTGGATTCAGAAGACGCGAATTAAGGATTTTTCGGGCGCCATGCCGTCACAGCATAGCGCTGATAAATACAAGTTTCAAAGCTCTAAGACTAATCAGTGTCGTTAGCAGGGGAGGTGTGCTCAATGAAGGATAGAGATAAGACCAGGAATCAATTCATCGGCGGGCTTTCGGGTATGCACTGCCTGTTCACTGGTATGGACAAGACGACAGAAAAATTACAAGCTGCCTTTGATGCGATTAGTGACGCTGTTTGCCTTCTGGATAATGAACGCCGGATTGCACATTGTAATCCGGCGATGGCAAGACTGATAGGGAAGTCTACGGATGAAGTCATCGGACGCACTTGCTGGGAGCTGGTGCATGGGACGCAGGAGCCTGTTCAAGGATGTCCTATTGTTCGTTCATGGCAGACACTTGAAAGGGAAACGATGATTCAGAGGATTGGGGGGCACCTATTTGAGGAATCCGTTTATCCGATACTGAACGGGCAAAGATATCCTATTGCTGCCGTTCATATGATTTCTAACATCACCGAACGCAAGCAAAAGGAAGAGTCGCATCAGACAATCATAAAAACAGCCCTTGACGGTTTCTGGCTTACCAATCTGGAAGGTAAATTCCTTGAAGTCAACGGCTCCTATTGCGGAATGGTAGGTTATACTCAAGATGAACTGTTGAACATGTCCATAATGGATATCGAGGCCGAAGAAAATCCCGAGGATACTGCCCGGCGCATAAAAAAAATTGTGGAGACGGGTTCCGACCGCTTCTTAAGCCGGCATAGATGTAAAAGCGGCGATATAATTGATGTTGAGGTTAGTGTAAATTATCTTGGTGGTGCAGGAGAAGAGCGCCTGTTTGTATTTGTCCGTGATGTCACTGAACGTAAGAAGGCGGAAGCGGCATTTAAGGAGAGTGAGACAAAATATCGGATGCTGGTGGAAAGACTGCATGCAGGTGTCTATCAGGCAGACCGTGACGGTACTTTTCTCACTATGAACACCTCCGGCGCAAAAATACTCGGCTTTGATTCGGCGGAGCAGGTTGTCGGCAAGTACCGGACTGCGGATTTTTACCCGGATTTGAGCGTACGCCGGCAGAAAATCCCGGGATTAAACGAAGAAGGCTTTGCCATACGGGAGATGCAGTTAAAACGGAGGGACGGTTCCCTGATATGGGTTCTTGCCAACATTAATTCCCGGCACAAAGAGAATGGCGATATCATTGGTTATGAAGGGACGTTTGCTGAAATTACCGAGCGTAAGCGACTGGAAGAAGAATACCGAAAAGTGGCCAAACTTGAATCGCTGGGCGTTCTTGCCGGCGGCATTGCCCATGACTTTAATAATCTGCTCACCGGTGTCATAGGCAATATCAGCCTGATGAAATTCTATGTTCAGACCGGGGACAAAATTTACAATCTTCTGCAAGAAGCGGAAAAGGCATCGCTGCGTACCAGGGGTCTGACCAAGCAGTTGCTGACTTTTGCCCGTGGCGGCGCCCCTGTCAAGAAAACAGCCGATATTGCCGAACTGGTCAGGGAAACGGCAGGTTTTGTTCTTAGGGGTTCCGGAGTGAAGTGTGAATTTTCCATGCCGGATGACCTCTGGGGTGCAGAGGTGGATGAGGGGCTGATAAGCCAGGTCATCCATAACTTGGTCATCAATGCCGACGAAGCCATGCGGAAAATGGGGGTGCTTAATGTGCGCGCACGAAACATCATCATTGGAGAGCATGATAATCTGCCATTGCCTGGAGGCAGGTACATTGAGATAGAACTGGAAGACCACGGTACAGGTATCGCCGCAGAGGACATGAGCCGTATTTTTGACCCGTACTTTACTACCAAGGTCGGGGGGAGCGGGCTGGGACTGACGGCGGCTTACTCAATCGTGAGGGACCACCAGGGTTACATTGCCGTTGAATCGGAGCCGGGCGTTGGTAGTACCTTCCGATTTTATCTGCCGGTCATGAAGGGAAAAGAGATGGAGGAGAGAGTGAAGACCTCTCCCAAGGAGGGAAATACGGAGGGTGGGGCAAGAATACTGGTTATGGATGATGAGGAGATGATACGGATGCTTCTGGAACATGCATTGACGCTTGCCGGATATGAAGTGGAGGTCGCCCGTGACGGCTCTGAGGCAGTAAAATGCTATCAAGCGGCCAAAGAGGAAGGCAGGCCTTTTGATCTTGTGATACTTGACCTGACTGTACCCGGCGGGATGGGAGGCAAGGAAGCGATCAAAAGACTGCTTGAAGTAGACCCTGAAGTCAAGGCGATTGTTTCCAGTGGCTATGCTGATGACTTGGCAATGGCGCACTTCAGAGACTACGGCTTCAAGGCGGTTGCCCGTAAGCCGTTCACCGTACCTGATCTGAGAAGAATAGTAGGAGAGGTGCTGAGTCGATAGATACCTGTAAGGTACGTCCGGGGCACCCGAAACATAAGAAAGAGGAATAGATATGACGACCGTAAAAACAATGGAGACGGAAGACAAGTACGCAGTACCGTTCTTCAATAAGATACCGATTTCCATAGAGCGAGGGGAAGGGGTTTACGTTTGGGATGAAGAAGGAAACAGGTTTATGGACTTTACTTCGGGTTGGGGAGTAACCTGTCTTGGCCACGCTCATCCTGTAATTACTGATGCGCTTCAGGCGCAAGGTAAAAAGATTATCCAGAATCCAAATTCAGGCTTGACCTATTCTCCCGTGCGTGCTGCTCTCCTGATGCTAATAAGTCAAATACTGCCATCAAACCTGACAAGGGTATTCTTCTCCAACAGCGGTGCAGAGGCAAACGACGCCGCCATTAAATTGGCACGCAAAGTTACGGGAAGACTGGATGTCATATCCACTGTTCAGAGTTTCCATGGAAGGACCATCAGCACGGCATCGGCAACGGGACAGGCCAAGCACCGGCAAAAATTTAATCCGTTGATGCCTAACTACAGGTTCATCCCTTTTAATAACATAAAATCATTAAGAGAGAGTCTCGATACCGATGTAGCGGCAGTGATCATGGAGCCGATACAGGGTGAAGGCGGGGTTCAGATTCCTTCAGAGGGTTATCTCGAACAGGTAAGCAGGCTGTGCAAGGCAAATGGCAGCCTGTTAATAATAGACGAAATACAAACGGGATTTTGCCGTTGCGGTACTATGTTTGCTATCAGCCCCCTGAAGGTTGAGGCAGACTTTCTGACGATGGCCAAGGGTATTGCCGGAGGTTTCCCTTTCGGTGCCTTTGCCATGACGGAAGATGTTGCTGCTAAGGTAGAAGTGGGTGATCATGGTGGTACATACTGCGGCAATCCTCTTGGTTGTGCCGTATCATATGCCGTTATCAAACATCTGGTAGACAATAATATCTGTGCCAATGCCGCAGAAATAGGCAGCCTTGCCCTTAGTCGAATGAATGAATGGAAACAGACATATCCGGAGATTATTATTGATATTCGCGGCAAAGGCTTGCTCCTGGCAGTTGAATTCATAAATGAAGAGGCAGCCACCTGCATAAGCGATGAATGTCTTGCCAAAGGACTGTTCATCAGACAAACACAGGGAAATATGATCCGTATATTTCCGGCTCTGAATATCAAGCGCGAAGAAATGGAGGAAGGACTTTCTATATTGAGAGAGGCAATTGAAGGTTTTATAGGGCTAAAAGTTAAAAGGAGAGGGAAACAATAGATAGAATAAAGGCGGGTATAATCGTTGCAACCGGCATTGTTGGTCAGAATTGTTTATATTTCTGATTATGAACCGGCTGGGGCAGAGAAAAAATCAACCGCCTTCCAGGACAGGAAGAAGAAGTACATTATCACCCTCCTTTAAGATCGTTTGCGGGAGGGCATTTGTATGATTGACCATTATAACCGGCCGTTCGCTTTCAAAAGAAAGGTTATCAAATTTCCGGCTCAGCAAATTTAACAATTCTGCTATAGTAGCGCCTTCAGCTAAAACGACGGACAGATGATCAACGCCGGTGATTTGGCGGAAAAATGCGAAAAATTTAACAGTTACCTGCATATTTTAAAAAATCCGTGAGAGCTTTGAATCTTTTGTAAAAAACATATAAAATATAAATGTATGTCAGTCGGACGCGTTTTGAGCTTTACTTTTGTTTCCAAAGGTCTAAGCTTTGGAAACCTCTCATATCAGTATCGTTTATCCGTATAGATCCTTCACAACGTCATCCATCCCACCAAGCTCTTCAAGTGATTTGCGACTCGGTTTTCCGGTCTCTTCATCCCATTCCATGGCAGCAAAAAAATTACGCGCCAGAGATTTGTGGTCGATCGTCACGCCGGCAAGAGATCCATGTTCCAGGGGCGGTTCTCCTACCGATCTTTTGGGAAGAACAAAGTCGGACGGCTTGAAACCTTCACGCAGATTGAAAGCATGTCTTAGACCCATAACGCGCTTCAATATTTTTTCCTGAGCCGTATCATCGAAAATCCAGCCTGTCACAGCTTCCAGCAATTTTATTTCCATGTCGCGCATAACAAGTGTACTGAACATACAGATTCCCGATACCTGGAGAAGTTCCATGCGGCTGGTCATTGCCACATCCTTGGGACCTGTATCGCTGTTATCGTAACTAACCGGATTTCTTCTATTTGCTCCTTGCCACATTCCCCCTTTTACATGGCGCGCCGGGGTCGGATCAACTTGATAGGTTCGCGCATATCCTGGAGTGAGCCTTGGGTCATGCATAGGCAGCTCGATGCCCTTCACGGTCTGGAGATATTCAAAGCCTTTTCCCAGTTTTCTGGCCGCACCTGAGGAACCAAGTGCCAGTATTTTACCAAAGCCTCTGTTGTCCGCTATCGCCTGTGTGATTTCTACAATGGCCTTGGCATTGCCCCAGGTCAACTCTATCCCTTCTGTTTCCTGTTTAGAAAGAACTCCATTTTCATAACATTCAATAGCCCAGGCTATCGTTGCGCCTGCAGATATAGTGTCAAAACCGTACCGGTTGCATATATCATTACATTTAATAATCGACTCCGCATTGTCATTGAGGCACATAGTGCCGAAGGCAGCCGAGGTCTCGTACTCGGGCCGGAAGGTTTCTTTAAGCGGCCACTCGCCGTCCTTTACTTCATACCCGGCACCGCATCCAATTATGCAATTGGCACAGGCGTATTTTTTTGTCATATACTTGTGCATACTCATAGCACTGATCTTATCGGCTTTCTCCTCGCCGAAATCTGAGATACCCACCCCACTCCAATTTTTCACGGGGCTGTCTCCGGAAAGAGCGCTCGCACCGCTGCCCATGCCGGTACCTAATTTTCCAAAAGCCTCGGCCATTTGAGCAGTAGGCCCGTTTTTCATCGAATCTTTAGCTGCCCTGTTGATCTCTTTTAGTTTTTCAGGATCGGCTACCGGGACCTCTCCCGTCCCCCGTACGGCAATCGCTTTGAGTTTTTTTGCACCCATTACTGCTCCGGGCCCGCCACGGCCCGCCGCCCGGTGCTTTTCATTTATTACACAAGCCATTAAAGACAGATTCTCTCCGGCAGGTCCTATAACAGCTGCCCTGAGCCCTTTATTCCCTATATCTCCGGTCAATATATCAAGGGTCTCAACAGTATCTTTGCCCCATAATTTTGCGGCATCCCGGATCTCAGTTTTTCCATCTTTGATCCAGATGTAAACCGGCTTGTCGGATGATCCTGAAATAAAAACAGCATCATACCCCGCTTTTTTAAGTTCCGGGCCGAAAAAACCGCCCGAGTTTGCATCGTTCCAGCCGCCGGTTACGGGTGACTTACAAACTACTGCAAATCGGCTTCCCAAGAATGCCCCCGTACCGTTTAATGGCCCGGTTACAAAACCCAGAACATTGTCCGGCCCAAGGGGATCTACACCCGGCTTCATCATACTGTAGAGAACACGGACACCGATTCCATAACCACCAATAAACTGCCTTGCCATATCTTCGCATAGTTCCTTTTCCTTGATCTTCCCCTCAGTGAGATCTACGAAAAGCATCTTGCCGGTATATCCACCTTTCATATTCATTCCTACTGTTCACTGCCTATTTTCAACAGGCAACACACGGGTATTTATTCCATATCTATAATGGTTAATTTTATCAATTATTTCGAAAAGGTTCAAGCGCGCTCTTGATTAAAATGGATTGAAATGCTGTCCCGAACGCTCACTCATATTACATGTGACAGACTTTCTTTGATAGTGAATGGCTTTTCGGAAACTTATGATGTTTAACTTGCGAATATTGCTATACTTGACTTTCTGAACGATATAAAATATCTCTAATTTTAAAATTGCATGAATTTGGATTAATCCCTGGATAATTAGCTACAATATCCCTCTCAAATGTGGTATTTCTGCAGTAGAGAAAACAGGTTGTGAAAAAAAGGAGATGTAAGGAGTAATGAGGATACGATGAAAAGACTTGCCGGTTATTTTTTTAAGGGATTAATATTTTTAGTTCCGATTGCCATAACTGTATATATTTTCTACGTTGTCTTTAAAAAAATAGATAACCTGCTTGGTCTTCCTATACCTGGCGCGGGGTTCTTTTTAACAATTATACTTGTAACAATTATTGGGTTTTTAGCTTCCAATCTATTTACCAAAAAGTTGCTCAACCTTGTTGATAGGGCCTTCAACAAAGTTCCTCTTATTAAGCTACTATATACTGCAACAAAAGATTTGCTTAGTGCTTTCTTAGGAGACAAGAGGTGTTTTGAAAAACCTGTTTTCGTCACACTCATGGCAGGCACTAATGTAAAGGTTATCGGTTTTATCACGAAAGAGAGCCTTGCTTCCTGGGGAATGATTGATGAAGTTGTAGTATATCTGCCTCAGTCATACAATTTCGCGGGTCAGATTATTGTGGTACCTAAAGAACAGATCACCACGATCAATGCAAACAGTAGCGAGGTTATGGCATTTATAGTTTCGGGTGGGGTTTCAGAAATAAAACGTTAATATTTGTCGTTCTTAAGTATCAAGGATGTTTGCGGGCTTCCAGTAGCGGTAATCTTTACTAATATTAATTGATATGCAATGAGTGTAATGTCCCGTAAGATTGTGGGCTATAAAAATTGGTTGAAACGAAAGCTCGGTTACGTGCTTTTGGCCGTATCCGGTTGGAAGATAAATTAAGCATGAACCAACTCTTTGCGGTATTTCTATCTATATCATGGTGATGGTTAACAATCACATAAGAATCCCTAAATCAATATCGTAATTCTTTTCTGCCTGTCTTAAAAAGAGAAACAGATACCTCCTTTCTTTATTCCGACTGAAATAAGGGTTTGTAATAGGCGTTGCATGCCTTTCACGGGCTATTGTCCTCTAGCTTCATGGCTGAGTGGTATAATTGTTTTACTTGTACTAACTAACAAAGCTTTACAGAAAAACCCAAATGTTCGGTCCTCTGTGGTTAGTTCTTGGAAAATATAAGGGTATTTTTATCATTTTGTTGATTTTTGTCGCTTTATTGACATATATTTGTTCCACTCGCAAAAGGGATACCGCTAAAATGCTTGCAAAAAAATTATTGATCACATTTCTAGTGATTTCTCTTATCGGACACCTTTTGGCGCTATTATTGGCCGGTTTTGTTGATATGACTGGAGGCAGCGAAAGGGAGGGTGATATTATAACTGTTGATCTGAAGGAATCATTGGAAAGTCCTGAGGGAAAAAAAGAAGAAAAAGAAAAAGTTAAACCGATTCAGTCTCAGATTGAAGAAGACAACAGCGAATACCTCAAAGAAACGGTCGAGATAGACAGCAACGATGGTAAGTACATTGATTATCTGAGAAAAATACAAAAGATGATAGAGAGTAATTGGATATATCCGCAGAAAGCTTATGAAAAGAATGAAGAGGGTAACACCGTTGTTAAGTTTTCTATCACCAACAGTGGTGCATTGCTGACCCCGATTATCATGAGATCTTCAGGTTCTAAATTGCTCGACAAGGGGGCTATCAGCGCGGTCAAGGCGGCGGCTCCTTACGATCCCCTGCCCCTGGATTTTAACCTCTTGCAGTTGAATATTATTGCCAAATTCAAGTACAGAATGACCGAATAATAACAATAACTGTTGCCTCATTATCCTTGTACTGACTGACCGTTCATCAGCTTAATAACTGAACAATCGGGAAAATAGTCTATAATATTCAGACAGCCGTAGTCCTGTTCAACGGAATAAAAATGCTTCAGGGAAAGGTCCATAGCATCGGCAAGTATTACACGATTGACTCCTCCATGGGCAACAAGAACAATATTTTTCCCGTAGTTCGCACGCAGAATCTCCCTTAAGGTGGGGATGACTCTTTCAGCCAGATTACGGATACTTTCCCCTCCCGGTATTCTATAATCTACTAATCTTTCACTTCGTTTACTCAGAGCACCGGGAAATTGTACCTCTATCTCCTCTGGTGTCCGCCCTTCCCAAAGCCCGATATTTAGTTCTCGCAGGTTAGAAAAGGATTCAGGTCTCAGACCATGTTCTGAGGCTACTATTTCGGCTCCTCTTTTCGCCCGGATCAGGTCACTACAATAAACACCTGCCAGTTCCTCACTTCTTAGCTTTGCGGCTACCGCCTCCATTTGTCTGATTCCGGTTTCAGTTATATCCACGTCTCTTTGGCCGTTGTATTTCCCATCTGAAAAGTTTACCACCTGACCATGTCTCACCAAATACAATCTGGTACAAACATCCATGTTTCCTCCACTTGACAATTCTATTCCAAGTTAATCTCCGGTGAATTAACGTGAAAGCCCATCGATTTTTTATTACAGTATTTACTTAATATTTAAAAAACAGCTACTTGCGATCTTTGAGGATTGTATTCAGCTGTGCTTGAAAATCTTTTTCGACCATGCATGTATTGTGTTAATGCAAAGGTGAAACTCGCCCTTATCACCGCAGGTATTTCCTTGCCAGTGTCGCGCTGCGACGGCATGGTACCGGAAAAATATTCACTTCTTACCAATTTGCATTTTGTAGTTCTGTTTTTTAAATTAGACTGCTATAATTATCCGCTTATTTCTAACTTCCCCAAATACTCTGGTAAACCTTGACAATCTTTACACTATGGGTTAACGAATACTTGCAGCAATAATATAGCATATTCTCTTCTATTGAGTCGAGAGCAAGGTTCCACTCTCGACTCATGGTTTATAACCAAAATTATGGATGATAATCTGTTACAGCAGGAGAAATTGGTAACAAGGGTCCGCTGGTTGATGCTGGCACGGGTTATCATTGTTACCTTTCTACTCGGTATTATAGCTTTTATCGAGATAAAAGAGACAGAATCTCTACCCAGGATATCAATCGTATCTCTTTACGCCATTATCCTTCTTACCTATTTCCTCTCCGTCCTCTATATTTTTCTTCTGAAATTCATCATAAACCTCAGGGTAAATATATATATACAGAGTCTGGCTGACGTGCTGTTGATAACAGGTCTCGTATATTTCACAGGGGGAATAGGCAGTATATATCCTGTTTTCTATCCCCTGGTCATCATATATTCAGTCCTGTTCCTTGGAAGAAGGGGGGGGGTACTTACAGCATCTGCAGCGAGTATTCTTTACAGTCTGTTAATGACTTTAGAGTACTATGGTATCATTTACCCCTTTGCGAGTATGGCTGTTGAGGAATACCGTTTCAGTGCCGGGTATGTCTTTTCGAGGATTTTCATTCACATCCTGTCGTTCTATATTGTTGCCTTTCTTGCCAGTTTTGTGGTGGAACAGGAGAGGAAGACAAGGGCCGTCCTGACAGAGAGGGAAAATGCCTTCGATCAGTTGGATTTGCTGTACAGGAGTATTGTTGAGTCAGTTGATGCAGGTATATTGACGATTGATTTAGAGAGAAACGTAAAATCATTCAACAGGGCGGCGGAAGAAATTACGGGTTTCTCCTTTGCCGAGGTCGAAAATAAGAATATTAATCAGGTTCTTCCAGGTTATTCTGAGTTGGAAGATCAAATGAGAAGCAAATGGGATCAGAATGGGTTAGCAAGAAAAAGGGTGGAAATGCTGATCTCCGGTAAAGGGGATAGAAACCTGGCGCTGGGTTGTTCTGTCTCATATCTGAAAGATAATATGGGGAATAGAATAGGGGATATCTTGATTTTTCAGGATCTGACATCCATAAAAAAAATGGAGGAAGCCCTTGAAAAAAGTAAAAGGCTTGCTTTTATAGGCGAAATGGCAGGCAATCTTGCTCATGAAATCAGGAATCCGCTGGCGTCTCTAAGTGGATCAGTACAGGTTTTGAAAAATGGACTTAATTTAAACGAGACCGATGAGAGGCTAATGCAGATCATTTTGAGGGGTAAAGATCAACTTGAAAATTTCATGAGGGATTTCCTCCTTTTAGCAAGACCAGCCTCAGGTGTTTACCGGAATATTGACATAAAAGACATCGTAAAAGATGTTCTCGATTCCATCTGTTATGTACCGGACTGGCATGAGGAGACAGAAGTTATTAGGAACTTATCCGATCATTCTTTCATACTTGCAAACGAAAAGGAGATTAGGCAGGTCATTTGGAACCTTGTTTTGAATGCCGTTCAGTCCATGCCGGATGGGGGCAGATTGACGGTAGAAACTAAAAAGGTTCTTCTTGAGGATGTCAGGGAATATCTTGAGATACGTATCGCCGATGACGGATACGGCATTGATGAAGATAGTCGGGAAAAGATTTTCGAACCGTTTTATACGACCAGGGAGGGCGGAACAGGTCTCGGGCTGGCAATTGTCAACAGGATTGTCGAAGGCTATAATGGAAAAATAAAAATTGAGAACAATATCGAAGGAGGAACAACCTGTGTTGTATGGTTGCCCGGCAGTTAACAGTTTAAGGAGATCAATCTAATAGATTTGATAGGACAAGCGTGGTAGTAGTTGAATAGTTGCTGTAAGCTTCAGAGTTAAGCGTGCATATTGACAGATTTGGAATGATGTAAATCGAAAAAATATGATAGAAAATCTTCTTGACAGCTTCCCTGTCTATGTACAGGGATCGCTTATCTTAGCATTTCTGGCAGTCTACCTCGGTGGTGTGCTCGTCGGTTTTACCCCCTGTGTTTATCCGGTGGTTCCCATAACGATTGCCTACATTGGAGTTCACGGAACCGGAACAAAGCTGAAAGGATTCTTGCTTTCCCTTGCCTATGTTCTCGGCATGGCTTTGATGTACACTGCCCTTGGCGGTATTGCTGCTTTGTCGGGCAGGTTATTCGGCCAGATACAGACAAATCCATGGACCTATTTCATAGTTGCCAATATATGTATTTTTATGGGCTTATCAATGCTTGGCGTCTTTGTGCTGCCGCTACGAACTCCGGCATTTCTAACCAAGACACAGCGGGCAAAGACAAAAAGTGTATGGGACAGTTTTCTTGTCGGTGCTGCTTCAGGACTGGTCATGGGCCCCTGCACAACACCGGTGCTTGCGGTACTTCTAAGTTATATTGCCGCAAGACAAAACGTTGTTCTAGGGATGAGCTTTCTGTTTGTCTTTGCCCTCGGCATGGGCACATTACTGATCATTCTCGGGACATTCGCCGGTCTTTTAGCTAACATTCCCAAATCAGGGAAATGGATGGTAAGGGTCAGCCACATATCCGGCTGGATATTAGTGGCTATGGGAGAATATTTCTTAATAAGAGCGGGGGCTTTATGGATTTAAAAAAAGACAGGATATTACTTAATGCCTTATCGGGATTCATGTTTCTATTACTATCTCTGCTATTGTGTGCCAATAGCTATGCGGTGAATTTCCTTGAAGGCAAAGTTGAGACAAAGGCACCGGATTTTGTTCTGAAAGATTTAAAAGACAACCAATTTAAACTTAGTGACCACAGGGGGAAGCCTGTTCTTTTAATTTTTACCGCTACATGGTGTGGCTATTGTCGTACTGAAATTCCTCACTTTAAAGATATTTACGCCTCTTATGAAAAACGGGGACTTGTGATGGTCAATATTGATATTCAGGAATCTCAGGAAAGGGTTTCCCAATTTGCGGCTAAATACAGTCTGCCGTACAGAATCCTTCTCGATAAGACCGGAGATGTGGCCAGTAGCTACGATGTCAGGGGTGTTCCCACCATGGTTTTGATCGACAAAGAAGGAAAGGTTCTATGCTGGCAGTGTCGCTCAGTTGATACTGTTTTAAAAACGCTCTTGGGAACAAAATGATTCCTTAGAAGACGTAAAGCAACAAAGTGCCGCTTATATGAAGGGCAAAAACCCTATGTTCAAAAGGCTTTTTCGTCGTAAATTCATCCATCATATTTTAGAAGAAATAGACATTGAGGAACACCGCCTCCGTCGGTCACTTAATGCCTTTGATCTGACGATCCTGGGTGTTGGGGCAATCGTGGGCGTGGGTATTTTTGTTTTAACCGGGACAGCTTCGGCCAACCAAGCCGGGCCGGGGATTATGCTTTCATTTGTAATCTCCGGTATCGCCTGTGCTTTTGCTGCGTTATGTTATGCTGAATTTGCCGCTTTAATCCCGGTAGCAGGAAGCGCCTACAACTATGCTTATGCAACCTTGGGAGAGTTCATTGCCTGGATCATTGGCTGGGACCTGATTCTTGAATATATCGTGGCTTCAATAGCAGTAGCGATAGGGTGGTCGGGTTATTTTGTCAATATCTTACAGGCTGTCGGCATTACGCTTCCCGTATGGTGCTCGGCTGCTCCGGGGACCGTTCCGGGGGCAGTTATTAACCTTCCAGCTATGCTGATCGTTCTTCTTCTTACTGTCATCCTGGTTGTCGGTATAAAAGAGAGCGCCCGGTTAACCGGGGTGATGGTTTTTGTGAAGATTGCGACTATCCTGGTATTTATCGTAGTGGGGGTATTCAATGTAAAACCTGATCACTGGATCCCTTTTATGCCTTTTGGTTTTAAAGGGGTAATGACCGGAGCTGCGCTCGTTTTTTTCGCCTATATTGGTTTTGACGCTGTTTCAACTGCTGCCGCGGAAACAAAAAACCCGCAGAAAAATCTCCCTATAGGAATTATTGTTTCGTTGGTAATTTGCACCTTCCTTTACATCGTCGTTTCCGCCGTGCTTACAGGAATAGTTCCCTATACCGACTTGAACCATCCGGCGCCCGTGGCACATGCCTTGAGCCTGATCGGTTTTCGCTGGGGTTCGGCCATGGTTTCCGCCGGGGCCGCAGCCGGAATTACGAGCGTGCTGTTAGTCATGCTCATGGGACAACCGAGGATATTCTTTTCAATGAGTCGTGATGGACTCTTGTGGCCCTGGATATACAAGGTTCATCCGCGGTACCGGACTCCATATATAGCACAAATTTTTACCGGGCTTGTGGTGGCGGGTTTTGCCGGCTTTCTTGATATCGGAACCGCGGCAGAGTTATGTAATATCGGGACATTCATTATTTGCCTTCGCCATTGTGTGTGGCGGTATTGCTGTGCTACGCTATACACACCCGGACATCAAACGTCCCTTTCGTTGTCCGTTAGTGCCTTTAATCCCTCTTTTAGGAATTTGCTTCTGTGCCGGCTTAATGCTCTCTTTACCTAAGATCACCTGGATTCGCTTTGTTATCTGGCTCCTTATCGGATTTTTCATCTATTTCTTTTACGGGATCAGGCACAGCCGGTTGAGCCGGAAGGTGGAAGGGATATAAAAGGATGAATGTTATCATTTCGCTGTTTAGTCAATAAAATTATTTATATCCGAGTGATTTTTTGCTGTGTTCCATTGCCATTTGCGAATCCGCTACCAATCATTATCCTGATATCAAGATAATGATTGTGGTCTTGTTCCTGATTTGTTAAGGAAGGCGGCATGAAAACCATTACACTTACACGAAAACCATTTATCATCGGCGTGATGGGAAGCCACCATGAAGAATCTCCTGACGTCATGGAAGACGCCCGGCGTCTAGGCAAGGGGATCGCCCGGCGGGGATATATCCTCCTCACCGGTGGAGGCCCCGGCGTCATGCGGGCAGCGTGCGAAGGCGCTTACAGAGCGGGCGGCCTTGTCATCGGTGTCCTTCCGAACGACAGGAAGCACCCGCTTGAAAAATACCCCAATGAATTTATTGACATTCCGATTTATACGGGGATGCTCGATGCAAGAAACGTCATCAATGCCAAGACACCCCATGTCATTGTTGCCCTGAAAGGCGGCCCCGGGACGCTTTCGGAGATGGCTCTTGCACTGATAAACGGGACGCCGGTGATAGGTCTCCACGCCCCTACGTTCGAGCTTCCGGGAAGTTACGATTTAACCGCCGTTGACACCTTAGAAGATGCCTTCCGGGTAATGGATAAAAAGCTGGAGGGGCTAAGGGAGGAGAAGAAATGACGATTCGTCCTGATCTGTTTTTGCTATCAAAAAAGTTTGCTGATCTTTGAGACAATATACTGGTATGGACCAACCTTTGCCACCCTGTTTTGATAGCAACTTCCTTCTGTGGGTCTATAACAATAAAGGGTTTGTTTAAAAGACCGAGAAAAAATTCTTGACAGATATGATTTTTTAGAGTAGCGTTAGCGCTAATATAACATACCGCTTGGATCCAGTAAAGGACTGGGACGGAAGGTTAAAGAGTCTGATTTACGGAGTATATGTTAGCCTCTCGTCTTTGACGTTGGGGCTTTTTTTTTGGAATTATTGATTTTTGGAAATTGTCCGATCTATAAAAGATATACAGGTATTTTCCGAATCATTGAGGAATAAGGCTAAGAAGATCTCCCTTGTTCCGACGATGGGGTATTTCCACGAGGGACACTTGAGTTTGATGAGAGAGGGTAAGAGACGGGGAGACTGTCTGATAATCAGCATTTACGTCAATCCGATGCAGTTTGGCCCCGCTGATGATTTTGCAAGGTATCCGAGGGATTTTGAAAGGGACAGAAAACTTGCCGAGAGTGTGGGAGCCGATATTATTTTTTGCCCTGAAAATGAAGAGATGTACCCGGAGCACTATCAAACCTTTGTGGATGTGGAGGAGGTAACCAGGAATCTTTGTGGGTTGTCACGGCCGGGTCATTTCCGGGGCGTTACAACGGTTTGTACAAAGCTTTTCAATATTGTTAAGCCCCATGTAGCGATATTCGGCAGGAAAGATTTTCAGCAGTTTGTAACTATTAAACGTATGGCAAGGGATCTTAATATAGATTTAGAAGTAGTTGGTATACCTACGGTAAGGGAAGAGGACGGTCTGGCAATGAGTTCGAGAAACGTCTATCTGAAGGACAGTGACAGGAAATCTGCGTTGAGTTTAAGCCGCTCTCTTGTTATAGCCAGGAGACTTTACGAAGCTGGAGAAAGAAACAGTGGGAAGATACTGAGGAAGGTTAAAGGGAATATAGAAGGAGAGCCCTGTACCACCATTGATTATGCAAGTATCTGTGACACAGCCACACTGAAAGATGTGGATAATCTGGAATGTGAGGCGGTTTTAGCCCTGGCGGTCAAAATTGGGCCAACGAGGCTGATAGACAATTATGTGTTTGGAGAAGCCCTCGATATATAAAATACGAGGGGAAACGAATTAGAGTAAAAAATTCCCCCCTTGAGTAGGATGGTGATTGCTATGCAAAGATTTATGCTTAAGTCAAAACTTCATCGGGCTACCGTGACTGACGCTAACCTTGAATATGAAGGTAGTATAACCATTGATGAATCTTTGATGGATGCCGCAGATCTATTGACCTACGAAAAAGTTGCCATATATAATATCTCCAATGGAGAGAGGTTTTCTACCTATACGATAAAAGGCAAGAGCAACTCCGGCGTAATATGCTTAAATGGAGCGGCAGCCAGAAAGGTTTCAAAAGGTGATAAGATAATTATTGCCAGCTATGTCGTTGTTGATGACAAAGACCTGAAAGAATGGTCTCCGAAATGTATCCTTCTGGATGACAAAAACAGTATCAAGGATAAGCATATTCAATAATCCTATACTCCGCCTTTTCATTACGGCAAACGAATACTAAGCTTCAATGAAAGATTTGAGGATTGTATTCATCGGCATAAAAAACATTTTAACCATACAGTCTACTTTACTGCAAAGGCATGGCTATTGCCTGCGTGCTCAGACATTGTACTTTTGCCGGCGCTGCGCTGCAAAGGCATGATGCCGGAAAAATCTTAATTTGCGTCTTCTAATTCCAATTTTCTCTGTTTTGCAAAGATTTTTCATATTACAGACATCCTTGCCTGATATCTTTCATGGATGCTTCAACAGCATATCTGTTCATCTGCAAAATCATTAAGAGAATGAAATCTTCATCCATTGACGCCGGATAGTACGGAACGGATCTTTATTCTTGGTAAGGGCAGGTTTGGCATCCCGTGCGCATGGTTAATGTCAACGGTGGTGTCCGATATAACCATGGTTGGACATGACATCATCCGTAAAAACTTGAGCTGGCGCCCCTCGTTATCAATAATAGACTGTAACAGGTTTACGTCGCGGCCAGTTCAAGGAGGACTCAAGATATTGGAATTATACCCGGATATGCCTGAGAAAGAAAAAAATCTCCTTTTGATTTTGGAAGCTTGGTGATATATAGATGCCGCCTGCATGGTCGAGATTTTTGAGCGTTGGTTAATACAATCCTCAAAGTTCTTAGAACGAATGATATTTCCATTCAAGATATAGAAGTAACGAAAAATAGATTGATGATCCATGCAGGAACTCTTGACAGAGAAAGTTGTGGTTGGTGAGGTTTTTATAACCCACGTGAAATGTAACCGGAGACGAAGTTATTCATAATTACGCAATGACGAACATGAAATACATTCCCCACGAAATTGAAGAAAAGTGGCAGACTCGCTGGGAAGAAGAACAGACCTTTAAGGTGACGGAGGATCCCAATAGAAAAAAGTATTACCTCCTCGAGATGTTTCCCTATCCCTCAGGCAAGATTCATATCGGACATGTAAGGAACTACACCATCGGTGATGTAGTGGCCAGATACAAAAGGATGAGAGGATACAGTGTTCTGCACCCTATGGGCTGGGATTCCTTTGGAATGCCGGCGGAAAACGCTGCCATTGAACATGGGATCCATCCCGCGCAATGGACTCATGAAAATATTGCCTCCATGAGAAAGCAGCTCAAAAGGATGGGGTTCAGCTATGACTGGGACCGGGAAATTTCCACCTGCGAACCGGAATATTACCGATGGGAGCAACTTTTCTTTCTCCGTATGTATGAAAAGGGGCTTGCCTATAAGAAAAGCTCTACCGTCAACTGGTGTTCCCGTTGTAAGACAGTCCTCGCTAACGAGCAGGTTGAAGCAGGTCTCTGCTGGAGATGCTGTACAGAGGTCGAACAGCGGTATCTCGACCAGTGGTTCTTCCGTATCACTGCCTACGTGGAAGAGCTTTTAGACTACTGTGAGAAGCTTCCCGGATGGCCGGAGAAGGTTCTCACCATGCAGAGGAACTGGATCGGCAGAAGTTACGGCTGTGAAATTTCTTTCCCTTTATCAGAAACCAATGGTGAGATTAAGGTCTTCACAACCCGTCAGGACACAATATATGGTGTTACCTTTATGCTGGTTGCCGCTGAACATAAGCTCGTCATGGAACTGACAAAGGGAAAAGCGATAGAGGGCAAGGTTAGCGAATTTGTGGAAGAGGTCAAGAAACAGGACCGGGAGTTGAGGACATCTGAATCCTATGAAAAGGAGGGTGTCTTTCTCGATACCTATTGTCTCAATCCTTTAACCGGCAGAAAGATACCCGTTTATGCGGCAAACTTTGTCCTTTCCGGCTATGGAACAGGCTGCGTCATGGCGGTTCCTGCCCATGACCAGCGTGACTTTGAATTTGCCAGAAAATACAATCTTCCTCTAAATGTGGTAATTCAGCATCCCGATAAGCCTCTAGACGCCCAGACCATGCAGGAGGCCTATGTGGACGAGGGGCTTCTGATTAACTCAGAACCATTTGACGGGATGGAGAACATGAAGGCCCTGGATGCGATCGCGGAGTATCTGGAATCCAAAGGCCGGGGGAAAAAGACCATTCAGTATCGTCTGAGAGACTGGGGTATATCCAGACAGCGATACTGGGGGGCGCCGATTCCCATTATTAACTGTAAGGTCTGTGGTGCGGTGCCGGTACCTGAATCCGATCTTCCCGTTGTTCTGCCTCACGACGTCAGGTTAACAGGAGAAGGCGGGTCCCCCCTGGCAAGGCACCGGGAATTTGTGGAAACCTCCTGCCCCCGCTGCGGAGCCCCGGCGGAAAGAGAGACAGATACCATGGACACCTTTGTGGAATCTTCATGGTATTTTGATCGTTTCTGTTGTCCCGACTATAACGAGAAATCAGGGCTTGACAAGAAAAGGGTTGATTACTGGATGCCTGTGGATCAATATATCGGCGGTATTGAGCACGCTATTCTTCACCTCCTCTACGCAAGATTTTATACTAAAATGCTGCGTGATTTTGATGTCTTAAGTGTTGACGAACCCTTTGCCAACCTTCTGACCCAGGGGATGGTCTGTAAGGAAACTCTAAGATGCAAAGAGCACGGGTATCTCTTTCCTGAAGAGGTAAAGGATGAAAAGTGCTGTCACTGTCAATGTAAGGTACAGGTAGGTAAAACGGAAAAGATGTCCAAGTCCCTGAAAAACGTTGTTGATCCGAGTTACCTGATACGGGAATATGGCGCCGATACGGCCAGGGTGTTCTGTCTTTTCGCCGCACCTCCGGAGAGAGACCTTGAGTGGAGTGACCAGGGTGTCGAGGGCTCGTTTCGTTTCCTTAACAGGACATGGCGTATTGTTATGGATTACCGAGACGATATCAAGGGTGTTGAACCATTCTATGTTCATACAGGACACGTCTTTAGCGATAAGGAAACGCTTGACGAGGATCTGAAGGATCTGAGACGGAAGACACATCAAACGATCAGGAAGGTGACCGCTGACATTGAGGAACGATTTCATTTCAATACCGCCATCAGCGCTGTTATGGAAATGGTTAATGCCCTCTATCAGGTAAAGCGCCCGGAAAAGGGCGATTTAAAGTCTTTCTCTATCATCAGGGAAACCATAGAAGCTATTATCTTGCTGCTGGCCCCCATAGTTCCACACATCACAGAAGAACTCTGGATGTTAATCGGTCACGAGAGCTCTCTTGCCGATTGTCCCTGGCCGACCTACGATCCGAATGTGGCTTCGGAGGAGGAAATTACCATTGTCATCCAGGTCAACGGAAAGGTTAGAAGCAGAATAACAGTTCCTGCCGATGAGGACACCGAGATTATAAAGTCCCTTGCCGTTTCCGATCCGAAGATAGCTAAGTTTATAACTGGGAAAAATGTGGTAAGGGAAGTTTATGTCCCGAAAAAACTGGTCAATATCGTGGTTCAATAAAAGGAGGAATTTACCTGCCGTGAGAAAAACCACTACGGGAAGAAAAGAAATATTTTTTATTGTTTTTGTCCTGCTGATGACAGGTTGCGGTTACAACTTCAGACCGGCAGGAGAAAATATAGGTACATATATTCAAAAGGTTTTTGTGGACAATTTTTCCAACAGGACCAGCGAGGCCTATGTTGAAAACTATCTCAGGAGCGCCTTCATAGACGAGTTTATCAAGGGGAGAAGATTCAAGGTGGTTGGAAGTCCGGAGATGGCGGATGCCATACTAAAGGGAAGCATAAACAGCGTTACTACCTCCCATCTCTCTTATGACAGTAGCAGCATCGCTGTGGAAGAACGTGTAACCATGGCCATGGAGCTCGTATTCGAGGAACGAGAGACCGGAAAGATTATCTGGACGGATAAGAATCTTGCAGGAATTGAAGATTACCGGGTCACGGACCAGCTTGCAAGTGAAAATAGCCGGAAAAATACCCTGATCAAGTTGTCAAAGGACACAGCCGAAAATGCATACAGACTGATGATGTCCGATTTTTAACCACCTTTCCTTAAGTGAATCATAGTTATCACATTATCAACAGAAGTATAAAACAGCTTCATAGAGATTTGAAAATTAGATCTATCGTCGCTCAGAAATTTCCTTCCCAGCGCCGGTTATGGTGTCCACGGAAAACCTTTAATGCGTGCCTTCTGAATCAAATTTTTGCTATTTCATAAAGTTTTCGTTTAGGATTTGATAGTTACCTGATGATGTGGTAAATTTCACTTTGTGAAAACTAATAATATGGATTATTCTAACGTATATAAGGGGATAGCACTGATTGCCGATCCTATATACCAGTACGCCTCTTTTACTGTGCCCTCTGCTGATTTTCCTCCGGAGAAGACGGAAAAGGATTTAATTGACTCACCCTGGGTGCAGAGGCTAAGGAGGATCTACCAGCTTCAGAGTGCACGCTGGGTCTATCCGGCGGCTGAGCATAGCAGGTTTCAGCATTCCCTCGGCACCATGCACGTTGCCGGTGAATTCGGGAAATACCTCTATCCGAGTCTCAGCAAAGTATGCAGAGACATTCCCTCCTTAAACTACGTTGAAGAACTCCTGCGAGTGGCTGGACTGCTTCATGACGTGGGACATGGTCCGTACGGGCATTTCTTTGACGATCATTTTCTTAAGCAGTATGGTCTGACCCATGAGGATATGGGACAGCTGATTATCAAGAGAAAACTGAGCAAAGTTATCAGTCGTATCAGGAGGAGCCCCAGTGGTCATTTCAGTAATGGTGAAACAATTAATCCCGTTCAGGTTGCCTTCCTTATCAAGATGCCTGCCGGTCAAGAAACCAGGCAGCCAAGGTGGTTGCAACTTCTAAGACAGCTCTTTTCCGGTATCTATACGGTGGACAACCTCGATTATGTTCAGCGGGATGCCTACATGACAGGATTTTCCCTGGATATTGTAGATATCGCGAGGCTTCGATTTTATACGTTTTTTACAAAAGATGGCTTGACCCTTCATCAGGCAGGCATCTCCGCATTGAGCCGTTTTATCAATGCACGGCTGAATCTCTATACCAACGTTTACTTTCACCGGACAACGAGGGCTCTGGATCTCCATCTGCAGGAGATATTCAGAGAAACTATGAATATAATTTCCCCCTCCAATCCGGCTGATACACTTGATGACTATCTCTATTGTGATGAATGGCGACTGTTTCAGGATGCACGGAACTGGCTTACGGACAAGGATCCGAAAAGAAGAAGGCTGGGGCGGGAGTGGAAAAAAATCTACGATAGAGAGGTCAAGTGGAAAATGTCCTTTTCCACGGAAATTTCTATTGACCAGGTACAGAAGGGAACCGGATTTTCTCCGTCCGGTGATTACGAACAACGAATCAGACAAAACCTTCCCGAGTCGTTAAGGCACATCCCTTTCCGGGTGGATCTGGCTACCCAGGATCCGCGTCCCATAAACCCCATGGCGGAGACGGAAAAGAAAGTAAATATTTTCAATCCGGCGACAGGAAAAACCTCTCCGGAACCTCTGGTTGATATCTACCGGTTTATCCCGGCCCGGGTTGTCCATTTCCGGGTATTTTCTTTAAGCCATGATCATGATGAAAAATTCACCATTGCCGCAGAAAAAGCACTAAATGCATTGGACGCGGCTGTTAAGACCAATATATGAAAAAAGATTGAGTAAATAAAAATGGTCTAATATCAAAGGGTTTAAACAGCGTGAGTGCTATTTAGGGATAATTTGTCAAGGATTATGCTGCTGTCCTGTCCATCGAATGAATCAAATCATCCACTGTTCAATGTCCTCTCTGAGAGAGGCCTTAGTAGTTATCAGGGTAATATTTCCCCCGGTTTGACATGTGACATTGGTTTCCACATCTTTCGGAGCATCGCTGTAACGTGCACAGATGGCGGCTGCATGGGAACATGCTTTATTATCACCTCCATGAGGTACGAGAACCGTTGGTCCTGGAAAGTGTGTCATATGGACAATGATATCCCCCTCGTGATACAAACGTTGGATAGCCTTGTTATCAGTACTGTTTCTCCCCACAATGATCTTGGTTGTCTTGCTGCTCCTGAAATGCCTGCCAAATTTGAGGAGTTCTATATCGCTTATTCTGAAATCCCCGTGGTGTTCAAAAAGGTCTTGGAGTCTTTTTGAAAACATAGGATCGGTAAGCAGACATCCTCCGGCAGGTGTGGAATATTCGGTTATGCCATAATTTTTCGCCATTTCTATCTGATGTTTTCTGCTTCTTCCCTGAATATCAAGGAGTTTTTGCCTGTCAATCTTACCTTCCGTCTCCGGTTTCGTTTCCGCCAGCAGCTTTGCGCTCAATGGCCGTAGAATGTAGTCTCGATAACCTGAATTTTTTGCTACCAGGACAAGGGACTGTCTGGTCTGGGACATGGGTCGCTGACCAAGAACCTCTCCCGTGAAAATAAAGTCGGCGCCGGTCTCTTCCATCCTCTTCCCCGCAATGTTCAACATTAAGGTATGACAATCAATACAGGGATTCATATTTTTTCCATACCCGTACCTCGGCGCCTTGAGCATATCGAGATGTTCTTCTGTAATATTTATGGTGACCAGGGACAGGCCAATCTTCTCGGCCGCTTTCCGGGCCTTGCGGGCACCAAAAAAGGGGGTTTCGAAAGTAACCCCCTCTACCTCAATACCCTGATCAAGGATGAGCCTTGCAGCCAGGATACTGTCTAGTCCTCCTGAAAGTAATGCAATAGCCTTTATCTTCAATATTTTATAATTTTAACCCCCCATTTATCATGAAGTAAGCCGTAAATGTCCCGATCCATGTCGAAGTCAATCAGATACAGATCACCTCCGTCTTTTGGCGTTATTTTTATGGCAGGATAGATAATGTTGGCTTTTGCCTTCTCAGTATTATCAGGGATTGAAAAAGAGAAATTTTTATAAGTAAAAATGATACCCATGTTATGCAAGGTTTTCTCTATAGCTGATCTCTTCGGTTCTTCTTTCCCGATACAGATAATCTCTGTGCCCTGGTTTCTTAAAATATCGGTGAATTGAGGGGGTATTTTCTCGGAATGTATTACTAACCGTTTGTCTCCATTTTTTACTACCAGATCGGCTTTAAGGGAAAGATCAAAGCCGTCCTTTGCTATATCAAATATCTTGATATTGGCATTTCTATCCGGTATGTAGCCGAGTATCGTAAGGAGGTTCCCAATTAGATCACTATTATTATTCTTACTTATGATGGGTATCTCCGGAATCGTATATACTACATCAGGTCTAATATCTACAAAACGTCCATCTATGACTTCAGTAATGATCAGCCCTTCTTTTTCAGCGTATGTTATCAGCGATTTAGGTAGCAGATAAGCCTTATCTGTAACAAAAGAAATTCCTTGCAGATAAGGCTTATCATTCTTCCTCTGTAAGGTGTTTTTCGTAATCATCCAGTCAAATAAGAAATGAATTTGGTGGCTTTCCACCATGATGAAGGGTTGTAACATTTTATCCATTGTGTATGACTTGGAAACATTGATCATTTGCTGGAGAATGTGGGATATGTCATCACGGCTCGTGGTTTTGATCAAGTGGTGATTTTTCCAGCTTGCCTGGATAGTTTTACTGATGAGATTGGGTACACGATTGCTAAAATCAAGCAGGATCACGGTTCCATCGTCAAGTTCAACTACCGGTATTTGTGAACAATCTATAGTCGCCTGTCCTATCAGGGGAAGGGGGATACAATAATTCCCCGTTGTCATGATAGTTCCATTCATCTGAGTGACCACGTGCCTGATAACGGCAAGAACGTTCTCCAAGGGTAGGGCAAGGGCAAGTTTTTCCCCTGTATTCTTCTCTTTCGCGGTGGATATCTCCCCCGTACGCACTTTCGTGGAGGATATCTCGGCTGTATTCTCCTCCGTGGAGGATATCTCTCCCGTATTCTCTTCCGTGGAGGATATATCGGCTTTTGAATCTCCGACTTCTTCTTGTTGGTCAGTGCCGGGAAGTGTCAGTACCTGTCCCGGGTATATCCTGCTCAAGTTACGGATATGGGGGTTGAGCTGCTCCAAAAGTTTCACTGCTCTAAAGGCGTCTATTCCCTCTAAATCTAATTGCTTTCGAATAATGTTTACCAGCCAATCCCCTTTTTTAACTACATAGTTTTTTGTTTTCTCTTTAGGGACGGCAACCTTTTGGAATGTAAGTACTGCCGTACTCCCCTTCGCGAAGAGTAATTGAGAGGGGATAAGAGCCATTACCAGACAAAGGATTACCAAACGACAAATCGGTGAATGCCAATTGACCATGGGAAACCTCCCGGTAAGTGAAAATGCCCGCTTTTGCAAAATCAAACCACCTGGTAACAGCCTACTTTTTCCGTTTACCGGCATAAGAATTAAGCACGGCCAATGGATAACTAATAATGAACGATTACGCTGCCTGAAAGTGACTCCTGCCGATGCGAGGTTATGGTACTTAATTTACTGAGGAATGTCAAATTGAAAAACATACGTAGGATATGAGTTCTATACATGACTTTTGTAAAGCAATAGTCTGTTGCCGCAATTGCCGGAAATTTCATTGTTGCAAGAAAGAACTTAAATAATGTATGATAACTTTGCTTTTCAGAGGGGGTAAAATTATGGCTGAAATGGATAAACAGGCAGCATTTACAAGAGAATTACAGTTACGATTTGAAAAAAAAATAAAAGAAAACGAGATAACAGTAGTGGAATACTGGAAAGAACAATGGGATAAATTGATAACAATGAAACCGGAAGGGATAGCGGCGCTTCAGATGCAGATGAAAAGGGTTTCCGAGATGATGGCAAACAGGGTCAGGATGCTCAAGAAGGGATAATATGCAGGATATTGTACATTTTTTGTTTGAAGTTGGTATGTTGAAGAAAACTCCCCGAACTGGTTTTCAGTTTCTCGGTTCCGGGAGTGAATCGGTAGCCGAACATACCTTAACGACAATCTTCATCGGTTATACATTGTGTAAACTGGAAACCGGGATTGATGAACTAAAGACGCTCAAAATGTGCCTTGTCCATGACCTTCCGGAGGCAAGGACAGGTGATATGAACTATGTGAGTAAAAAGTATGTAACCGTTCATGAAGATAAGGCTGTTAAAGAACTGACCGACACCCTGTTTTTTGGAGATGAGATCAAAACTGTCATTGATGAATTTAATGAACGAAAAACAAAAGAATCCCTGCTCGCCCATGATGCTGACCAGCTTGCACTGATACTTCAGTTGAAAGAATATAAAGACCTGGGAAACAGGTACAGCAAACAATGGATTGAATTTGCCATTAAGCGGCTCTGTACGGAAAACGCAAAAAAGATGGCCGATACTATACTGGGGACGGATTCCTCTGCATGGTGGTTTAAGGATAAAAGTGACTGGTGGGTAAATGGCAATCGAAACAATAATGGGAAGCGATAGTTTTATGAGCCTTATTCACTAACTTTTCTATAAGGGATAGAAATGCCTACAAAAAAACAGAGAAAAATCAGAGATGTAAAGAGCAGAAAAAAGAAGAAAAGCATGAAGACACTTTTTCTTGTGTTTGCCATTACGGCACTTTTTGGCTTTCTCATTTTTTTCTTTGTAACTCTTTTTGATTATGTATATCCACCGGTTTCCGGAAAAGGCTCCATAGCCAGGAAAAAGGAGAAAGAGGCGGTGATTCTTTATTTTTCTGATGCCAACGAGCGCTTCCTTGTCCCGGAAAAGAGATATATTCCCAAGGGGAATAATAACGTTGAAAAGGCAACGGAACTGACGAAGGCCCTGTTGGAAGGTTCCAAAACGGGGCTGGTAAATACATTTCCTGAAAATGTAGATTTGCAAGACGTTAAGATTGATAATAAGAGTAAAACGGCTTATATCAGTTTTGGCAGAAACCTTATCAAAAACCATCCAGGTGGAAGCACCAGTGAGGTATCTACCGTATATTCCCTGGCCAATACCCTGATATCAAATATCCCGGCTATTAAAAAAGTAAAGATCCTTATAGAGGGGAAGGAAGCAGAAACGTTGAAGGGACATGTCGACCTGAGTGAACCCTTCACGATGGATAAGGAATTAATGTTACAGGACTCACAGAAAGGGTAAAAAAAGCGAAAACGAAACTTTTCAGAACGAGAAATATAGGGATTGTAGCCCACATAGATGCCGGTAAGACCACCGTCACAGAGAGGATTCTGTTCTACACGGGGAAGTCGTACAAGATGGGTGAGGTGCATAACGGCGAGGCTGTTATGGACTGGATGCCCCAGGAACAGGAAAGAGGAATAACGATCACCTCGGCCGTAACCACCTGTAGCTGGCAAAACCATGACATCCATATTATTGATACACCCGGTCATGTTGATTTTACCATAGAAGTTGGGCGTTCTCTCAGAGTGCTGGATGGCGCCGTGGTTGTCTTTTGTGCTGTCGGGGGTGTGGAACCACAGTCGGAAACTGTCTGGTACCAGGCGGACAAATACGGTGTTCCCAAGGTTGCCTTTATCAACAAGATGGACAGGGTAGGGGCCGATTTTTTCGGAACTATAAATATGATGAAGGAGCGGTTCAACTCTGTGCCTCTTGCTATACAGATACCTCTCGGTCAGGAGGAGCAATTCCGGGGGGCGGTCGACCTGATCCGGAAGAAGATCGTGACCTGGGATAACCAAACCCAGGGATTGAATTATGACCTTTCGGATATACCGCCCGATATCCTTCCCTTGTTCAGAGAACACAGGGAACAAATGATGGCAACACTCGCCGATGTGAACGATGATATTGCAGATAAGTATCTCGAAGGTGTGGATATTTCCGAAGATGAGATTATAAACGCTATCAGAAAAGCCACTCTTTCTCTGGAAGTAGTACCCGTGATGTGTGGTGCTGCCTTGAGAAATAAAGGGATTCAGCCTGTACTTGATGCTATTGTTCATTTTCTTCCTTCACCGGAAGACGTTTCAACGATCAAGGGTATCAACCCTTTGACAAAAGATGAGGAAATCCGGCACGGCAACAACAAGGAGCCCCTTGCCGCCCTGGTGTTCAAGATCAGGCAGGAAGAGGGTGGCAGAAAGCTGGCCTATCTTAGAATATATTCGGGACAGATACATGCCGGAGATGAAGTCTATAATGTAACTACCGGGAAGAAGGAAAAAATTGCCAGGCTCCTGAAGATGCATGCTAATAAACGTGAGAGGGTTGAACAATGTGAGGCTGGAGAGATTATTGCTGTGATTGGTTTTAAGGAAGCTACCACGGGAGATACCATCTGTGATGAATCTCACCCGATCCTTCTCGAACCGATAGAATTTTATGAGCCTGTAATCAGTCAGGCGGTTGAGGCCAGGACACCGGCGGAACAGGAACGGTTATCCATAGCATTATTCAGGTTGATGGAAGAGGATCCCACGGTTAAGGTAACATATGAAGAACAGACTGCTCAGACCATTGTCGCAGGCATGGGGGAACTCCATCTCGAAATCCTGTTTGACCGGCTTGCAAGGGAATTTAATGTCCCCATCAATGTGGGGAAGCCCAGGGTTGTATACAGGGAGACGATTCAAAAAAAGGTGAAAGTTGAAGGACGGTTTGAAAAGGAGCTCGGCGAAAAGAAACATTTTGGCCATGTCCGTCTCTCTTTAGAACCTCTGGAAAGGGGGAAGGGCATCGAAATTGTAAAACAGATAGACGCGAATTTGATCCCCGAAGAATTTCATCCTGCCATAGAAGAGAGCATTCTGGAGTCAAGCCAGGCGGGTGTTGTAGGAGGATATCCCGTTGTGGATTGCCGGATCAGCATTGTTGGTGGCTCCTTCAGAGAAGGGGAATCCACGATGCTGGGTTACAAGATAGCAGCCTCCTCGGCCTTCAGAGAGGGATGTCTCCAGGCTGATTCCGTTCTTCTTGAACCGATTATGATGGTTAATATTATCACTCCTGCCGGATTTACGGGAGAGGTCATCGGAGACCTTAATGCGAGGAAGGGCGAAATACAATCTATAACACCAAAGGGAACTATTACTGAGATCAAAGCGAAAGTACCTCTAAAAGCGATGTTTGGATACTCTACCGATCTTCGGTCTGCCACTCAGGGCAGGGCCATCTTTACCATGCATTTTTCTGAATATGACCATCGATAAAAGTTGCAAGTCGTAAATCGTAAGTCTTGAAACTTTTATCTTGAAACTTGGAACTCGGATTCCAATGAGGTCAATGAAAACGCCTTCCCTATCAGAAAGATTCGTAGAAATTACTGGATGGTTGTACAGAAAACGAATCTTGCAGATCGGAACCATTACCCTGGGTATTATCTTTTTCAGTTCTACTTGTATTTACTACTTTGAACATTTAAGGACGGGTTCTAACATTCGTTCCGTCTGGGACGGCATCTGGTGGGCTGTCGTGACGATGGGCACTGTCGGTTACGGCGACAAGTATCCCATAACGCCCGGCGGAAAGATCGTCGGCGTGCTATTGATTTTTTCTGGTGTTGGTCTTATGTCTCTATTAACGGCCACTATTGCTTCTGTTTTTGTAGAAAAAAAGATGAAGGAGGAAAAGGGGTTGGAAACAGTTAGAGAAAGAGACCATATTATTATATGTGGCTGGAATCAGTATACCGAGGACGTTATTCTGGGCATCACCACTTATGGTTCCATGGGAGACACATCCATTGTCCTGATAAACGAACTCTCCATTGACGAAATCAATTCTCTTAAACTCAAGTATAGTAGATATAATCTGAGATTCTTGAGGGGCAGTTATATTCACGAGGATGTGCTCTTAAGAGCCGATATTACCAGAGCGCAATTTGCCTTAATCATGGCGGATATTTCCGGAAACCATCCTAAGGACAGAATCGATGAAATAACAACCCTTGCGGCCCTTACCATCAAGTCAATTGCCCCCAAGATCAGAATTGTTGCCGAACTACTGGATAGAGAAAACAAACCGCACCTCCAACGGGCCAGTGTTGATGAAATTATCATCCGGGGAGAACATGTTGGTTCTCTATTAGCCAGCGCAATAAACTCACCTGGTCTGCCCCAAATATTATCCGGTATACTATCTCTGGGTGATACCAATAAACTATGGAGGCTCGAAATTCCCCGTCATTTTGTCGGGAGAACATTCAAGGAATTATCGGCACACTATCGTGTTAAGCATGCGATTCTCCTCGGCCTCCTCAGGGAAAAGAAAGCAATGAAACTGGAAGACCTGCTTTCAGATAACACATCCGTTATTGACGTTTTCATTAAGGAAAAGATAAAAGAGTCAAAAAGAGACCTTTCTTATAAAAAAGACGAAATGAGAGTTACGATAAACCCCGAGGATGAATATATCATCAGTGGAGAAGACTTCGCCGTGGTCCTTTCCAGGATGATACCCCGGAAAATGTAACTGTCATCTTGAGGAACTCGTCAATGAACGACCACATACTCTTACAAGAGATAGAACTTTTTAGAAACATTGCCCCGGAACAGATTAAAAAAGTCCTGAATATTTCGCATACAGTTAAATTCCACGAAAATGAAACCATTATGAGAGAGGGGGATGCCGGTGATTCCATGTACATCCTCATGGAGGGAACTGTAGAGGTAGTAAAGAGCCTGATGATAAGTGACATGGATGATGAAGACAGGAGCAAGATTTTTACAAGACTGGATGCCGAACATCATGCCGTATTTGGCGAAATTGCTCTTCTGGAAGAACAGAAAAGGACGGCCACGGTTAAGGCATTGACAAATTGTCTCGTATACGAAATTAAAAGGGGTGATTTTTTAAGGCTTGCCGAAAAAGACTGCGAGCTTGGTTACAGGATACTGCTGAATCTGGCCAGGATCATCGGTACAAGGCTGAGAAAGGCCAATGAAGATACAATTAAGCTCACTACCGCGTTATGCATGATATTGGAGGAAGATTAGCTGTCATAAGCCGAAGTATTCTTGACAGCAGGTGTAAAGAAGACCACAAGTCATTACTTCCAGTGGTCGATAGGGAGCATCAAAGACAAGACATGCCAGGCTTCAAATACAAGTGTTGATTCCGAATACTAGGAGCATTTTGTTGAATGCCGGATGAAATATTGCATATGATTAACTATGGATTATCTACTTATGTAAATTCCGATTGTCTTCATAGAAATGGGCTTCTTGTATTTTTAATAGACATGCATCAGCTCAGATGGTAATAATTGCTTATCAAAACAGGAAGATCAATTATGTCCATCAGCCATAACGAAGCCTTTTCCCGCATCATGATAGACAAGGCCCTTGAAGCGAGCGGCTGGAATCTACTGAACGATCAACAGATTCAATTCGAATATAACAATACAAGCGGCCGGGCTGATTATCTTTTAAAAGACAGCCTCGGGCGAGTCTTGTGTGTTCTCGAAGCCAAGCGCGAGGATCTCGATCCTTACGATGCCAAGGAGCAGGCCCGTGGTTATGCGGAAAATCTAAAGGCGCCGTTCATTATTTTATCCAATGGCCGGGAACATTGGTTCTGGAATTATGAGCGGGCAGACCAGCGCGATGCTTATCGCATCGAACGTCTGCCCTCGCGGGAAGATATGGAACGGATTCGGCTGAAGAATCTTCAGCCGCCACGACCACTACAATCAGAAGTCATTCGCCCGGAATATTTACGTACTTTGCGCCATGATCTATCCGTACGCGGATATCAAATTCGTGCTTTGGATGAAATTGCCAAGGAATTTGACGATGTTGGCCGCCGCAAGTTCCTCTTGGAAATGGCGACCGGCACCGGAAAGACGCTCCTCTGTGCTGCCTTGATTCGTCGCTTTCTTGTGACTCGTAATGCCGAAAGGGTACTCTTCATTGTTGACCGCATTGAACTCGCAAAACAGACGATGGAGGATTTCAACGTCATTCTCAGCGAATATAAGCCGGTGATCTATAAAACAGCCCGTCGTACCGGTGAATTGCTGGGTTCTTCGGTGGTGATCGCCACTATTCAATCTCTTATGGTTAATCGCCGTTATCGCGAAGAATTTACGCCGTTTTACTTCGACCTCGTCATTAATGACGAGGCGCATCGTTCCATTTATGGCGATGCCCGAGAGGCGGTGCAGTTCTTTCAGGCGACACGCATCGGCCTGACCGCCACGCCCAAGGCCTATCTCAAGAACGTCAACATCGAGCAGCTTGCAGCGGAAGAGCCGAAAGCGCTGGAGGCGCGTCAGCTCCGCGACACCTATCATTACTTCGGCTGTGAGCCCGGTTTTCCCACCTTCCATTACGACATCACCGATGCCGTCCAGGACTCGGAAGGCCCCTTCCTCTGCCTTCCCAAGATTATCGACTGCCGCTCGGACATTACGACACAGTCATTGCAGGAAGCAGGCTGGACCGTGGTCGTCAATGAGCAGGAGGAAAACTTCAAAATCCAGGACTTGGAGCGAAAGATCTTCACGCCCCATCGTAACCGCGTCATGTGTGAAGCATTTTTGCGGGAAGCCCAGCGAGACCCTACAGGCGAAATCGGAAAATCCATTATTTTTGCCGTCAATCAGACACATGCCACATCACTCACCAAGATTCTGAACGAGCTCAAACCGGGTATTGCCCTCACCATCACGTCACGAATCCCGGAGGCATCGTCGCTATCCAAAGAATTCCGCGACGGCAAGCGTTCCGAGCGCATTGCTGTATCGGTTGACATGCTCTCGACCGGCTACAACTGCTGCGACCTGCTAAATGTCGTTCTTATGCGACCGATCTTCTCGCCAACCGAATACATCCAAATTAAAGGGAGGGGAACGCGGCGCTTCACCTTCGTGGTCGGCAATACCGAATACGAGAAGAAGCATTACTTCCTGCTCGATTTCTGCGCAGTTGCCGAATACTTCGAGGAAACTTATGACTATGCCGCGCCACTGAAGGTGCCTCCAGGAAGCCGTGGCGCACCGGCCCGCTATGACCCAGTTGGGACACGTGAATCCGAAACGCCCTACGGAAGCGACCAGGAAACCGATACACACCGAGAAATTCCTGTCTGGGAAGGGACAGACCGCATCGTCAGTCAGGAAGTTCGCATCGTCGGGCCGAATGGTGAGAAGGTAGATGTGATGACCTTCCGCGGCTCCTTTGAACGTGACCTCCGGGAGTTTGCCGAGGATAACACTGACCTGCAAGATGCCGTTGCCACCGAGGACGACGATGCTATCGAGACAATTATCCAGGAGCGTTTCTACCACCGCCCCGAGATGTTCTATGCGCCGGACAAGCTCATGATTTCCTACGGAGTGCCGGCCCCAACCCCGGCCTTCGTCTACAACGCCCTGGGCAAGCGGCCTCTCCCGACAAAAGACAAGGTAGTCACGGATACAGTGGACTCCATTGCCGCCCGCTTCAACCTGCGCTACAGCGACCAGAAATGGCTTAATGCCACCGCCGAACTGGTTAGCGAGGATTCCCAAGCCCTTTCAGACTTCCTCGCCGGTCGATATAACCGGCTTTTCGAGCGGAGTCAGTTCCGCACTCTGGGTGGACTGCCCGCGCTTACGCGATTCGCCGAAAGGGATAACGTTTTCGAGGCGCTCCGGCAGTCATCCCTTGTCGAGTGTTCCCGTTATGCCCTGAAGTCAGGAGCTTCTACCCATGCCTAAACCTGAAACGCAAAATAAATCCCTTGCCACTTCGAAGAATGGCAACGGATTCAATTTTTTCTCCTCCGGACTCCGCCAGAAGGTGGACCAACTCATGAATATCCTGTGGGCGGGTGGCGTCAACAACCCGATGGATTCCATCGAGCAGCTTTCCTACCTCATCTTCTTGAGGCTGCTGTCGGAGCGGGACGAACAGGCCGCCTTTATCGAGAAGGGCTACCAGCGCATCTTTGCCGATCAATGGGCGAAATATGCCTGGGGGAATTTTGTCACCCTGACCGGCCCGCAACTCTTTGACGCCGTGCGCAGCGCCATTGAAAAACTTCACGAACTTCCTGGTCTTTCCGCAACGGGGCAAATGCTCTTTCGTGGTTCCTTCCTTAAGATTTACGATCCGCCGACTCTCAAGGCGGTCATCGAGACCATCCATCAAATGGACCTTGCACCTCACGAAGGGCATGATCTCAAAGGAGACATGTACGAGTACCTGCTCAGTAAACTATCTCAATCGGGAACCAACGGCCAGTTCCGCACGCCGCGCCATATCATCGATCTGATCGTTGCACTGGTGGCCCCGCAGCCGGGTATGCGCATCTGTGACCCCGCCTGCGGCACGGCGGGTTTTCTTATTTCCAGTTATACTCATATCTTGCGGAACCACACCAAACCCGCCGACCTTGCCCGCGGCATAATAGACGGCCAAACGCTCAAGAATGCCCAATGGAAGTTCCTCGATCAACACGCCTTCACCGGCTTCGACAATGACGCCAATATGGTGAAGATCGCCATCCTCAATCTCTACTTGCACCAGCTTGAGAAGGCCCGCATCGAGCACCACAACCCGCTCACGACCACCCAAGGAGGCGAGTACCCAGGACCGAAGTACGACATCATCCTTACCAATCCTCCCTTTGCAGGAAGAGTGCAGAAGGAGAGCATCCTCGCCGACATTGGTCTCGACACCCGCGACACCGAGCTGCTTTTTCTCAAGTGGTTTCTTGACCATCTGACCGACAATGGTCGTGCCGGGGTTATCGTACCCAATGGTGTTCTCTTCGGCTCTGGCAAGGCAGACCGCAAGGTACGCGAACTGCTCCTCACCACCTGTGAACTCCAGGCCGTCATCGCCCTGCCGTCAGGGATATTCAAGCCTTACTCCGGCGTCGGCACGGCTATATTCATCTTTCAGAAAGGTCACCCCACTGAATCGGTCTGGTTCTATGAACTCACGGCCGACGGTCTCTCTCTCGACGACAAGCGGGCGCCCATCGAGGCCAACAACATTCCCGATATTCTCGCCAAGTGGCCCACCCGCGAGGAAGGTCCAAACAGCTTCCGCGTGCCGGTAGAAAAGATTCGCGAAAACGGCTGGCAGCTCATGCCCGGTCGCTACAAGCCCGTGCGGCTCGACGCGGTGGTGCATGAAGCTCCGGCGGACATTCTGGCGGATGTAATTCGGCTGGAGGTTGAAATTACCGAACGGGCAAAGGCGTTGATGGAAGAATTGGCAGCGAAATGAGCAAGGCCGAAGTTACTTTCTTGCGTGATATTTGTCGCCCGCGTCAGTGGCCAACGCTGTCTATGGTTGATTTAGTGCCAGCAGGGTTCCCAGTCTATGGTGCTAACGGTCGTATTGGCTTCGCTCCAACTTTCACTCATGAGAAGCCAGTTCTGCTTGTGGGTTGTAGAGGATCATGCGGAACTCTTCACATCACCGAGCCGCGTTCGTATGCGAATGGCAATGCCATGGCCCTCGACAACTTCGATGAATCAAAAGCCAATTTTCGATGGATTTACTACTTCCTCTCTGCAAGAGGCTTCTCTGATGTCATATCAGGATCATCTCAGCCGCAGATTACTCAAAGCAATATTGGTGGGATTGAACTACCACCGCTTCCATCGCTTGACGAGCAGGAAAGGATCGTGCGGGTTATAGATGAAGCGGACGCATTGCGGCGACTCCGTACGCAAGCTAACCAACGGACCGATGCGCTAATTTCTAGCATGTTCAATAGGATGTTCGGTGATCCGCTTTCGAATCCCAAAGGCAATAAAGTAGTACGACTCGCAGAGCTGACAAAGAGAATCACTGACGGAGTGCATCTGCGGCCGGATTATACCGAGTCAGGCATCCCGTTTATTTCAGTTAAAGACATCACAACCGGCAAACTCAAGTTCGATGGATGCAAATATATCAGTCAAGCAGATCACGAGAGATTCACCAAGCGATGCAAGCCTGAGCACCTCGATATTCTTTACACTAAAGTCGGGGCTACTTACGGACGAGCCGCTCTTGTCGAAACGACACAAGAGTTCTCGATATACGTCAGCGTTTGTTTGATAAAACCTGACAGGACGGTGGTAGATTCCCACTTTCTGAATGCGGCGATGAACACAATTGCAGTGAAGCGGCAAGCGGATCAGCGGATAAAAGGAATCGGTGTTCCAGACCTGCACTTAGATCAAATTAGGGAATTTTTAATTCCTATTCCACCGCTAGGACTACAGCGAGAGTTTGCTGCTTATGTAGCTCAAGTTCATGAGTTGGAAGCCACACAAGCCTCAAGTCATACGCGGTTGGATGACCTGTTCCAATCCCTCTTGCACCGCGCCTTTCAGGGGGAGCTATGAGCGGCAGTCTACGCCATGCATGGGAATACCTTGCCGTTGACCTTTGGGAGCCTCTCGCCAATTATTCCACCAGGGATACCGCTACGCCGCCGGACCTGTTCAGCGACCTCTTCGTAACAGCGGACGACTTTCTCTCCCCCCATCCGACGGACTCGGAGCTTGAGGAAGCCCGCAACAATTCGGACATGGCGAGGCAACGCTTCCTTGCCCTCAAGGGGACCGATTTTGCCAGTGAATCTGCCATTGTGAACTTTCTCGAAGAAGTGAACAAAGTCATCGCCGATTACGAGATCACTGGTTATGAGGATTTCTATCGACGGCTGCTCCGTGACGTCCTCCATAAATTCAACCTGCGCTACCGTTTGGATTATCCCTTTACTCTGCGTTTCCTCCTTCCAGGTTCCTTCACCAATCTTTATGCCGAACTTCATCGATTAAACAGCAACAACAGCCATCTCGCCGTATTGCTGACCGACTTCGAGAAGGCCTTCGACCGTTACGCCCGGAACCAAGACCCCACCGATCTCAAAACCTGTATTGGCAATGCCAGCAAGTATGTGGAAGGGTTAGCAGGCGTTACCTGTGGTAAATCAGGATCGCTTGGCGATCTGTGTAAAGAAATCAAGGATTGGCCACATTCGGCAGTTCAAGCGGCGTTGACAAAACTCTACGGTTTCTGTTCAGATTATCCCGGCATCCGGCATGCCAGCAACCCTGCCGGTGTGCGCCGTGAACTGAATGCGAGAGACGTAACGCTGGCAAGCCTTCTATTGCTGAGCTTTTCGGGATATGTGTCCAAGAACATTGATGAACAAGTTATCCTTGGAATATAAGTTTGAGAAATCGTTCCTATTGTGAACCAGCAGGACTGCGAAATTAAGTTTTGACATCGCTTTCTAAATATCCTTTAATATCAGTATCATCTTCAATATGGTTTGTCCTCTATTTGGCTTTTCGGGAGGTGTATATAAGAAATAATTATTCTCTTGACATAGAAAGATAAACTTATTATATATAGTAAACACAAACGGAGGAATACACATGCCGACTAATGATCTGGCAGATCGATTAAGGAAAGCCCGTGAGTCAGCGGGTTTGACTCTCGGCGAAGCTGCAATGAGACTCGGCTTTGCCAATTATCAGACTTTGAGCAACATTGAAAAAGGGGAACGCGACGTCAAGGCAAGCGAATTGGCTCTCTTTGCCCGAACCTACTTCTGCAATCTAAACACACTTCTCATGGGTAATGATCAACCTGCGTCAGCAATGCATCTTCTCTGGCGAAGAGCACCGACCGGAGAAAGAAAAAAAGAAATCGAAGCTTACATAAAGAATCGGTTTGAACAGTATCGCCTTATCGAACGGCTGCTGGAAATCGATACAGACATTGATTCGCGGCTGATTACCGTCAAACCGGCAGACATCCGCACGAACATTCAAATTGACGGTCTGGCTTCAAAGATCGGCAATATGTTGAACTTGGGCAGCAGACCGGCCCTTTCACTCCAAAAAGTAATGGAGCAGATCCTACAGATAAAGCTTCTTTTTGTAGAACTTTCGGACTTCGGTTCGGCGGCATCAACCATCCATCCGGAACTCGGTGCCGCGATTATAGTCAATAATGAAGAGGCTCCGTGGCGGATTAATTTTACCCTTGCCCATGAATTGTTTCACATCATCACGTGGGATACGTTGAGCCCCTTGGACATGGAAAACGATGAACAGTTTTTCTCAGAGATCGAAAGGAAAGCAGATCGATTTGCATCCGCTCTTCTCCTTCCGGAAGCAGAAATTCGACAAGAACTGGCCAAAAGGGTTATAGAACAAAAACTTCCCTATTCTGATATCGTCGATGTAGCCCGCGAATTCGGTGTTTCCACATCGGCCCTGCTCTATCGCATGGCTAATTTACGGCTTATGCCTTGGGAGAAGGCAAATGATTTATCGAAAAACGATGAATTAGCTATGATAGACCATCGCATCAGAAAAGATTCTCCGAATGAAGCCCCCGTATCGGAGCGCTTTATCCTTCTTTCGGGTAAGTGTCTCAGAAAAGGGCTGATTTCTCATGGTAAGTTTGCTGAGATTCTCGGTATAGATCGCGCAGACATTGACGAACTTCTGGAATCTCGAGGATTGACCGATATGGAGGGTGAATCGCTTGAGATTATGGCTTCTTGATGCCGATGTTGTCATCAAATTCCTTGAGATTGATGTCTTCGACAAGCTGGCTGGTATGCATGAGCTTCATGTTGCCTCATCCGTCATCGACGAGGTCAAATATTATCGCAGGAACGGCAAAAAAATCCCCGTTAACTTTCGACAGCAATACATCGATACCTGCAAAGTTATTGAATCTACTGCGTTAATAAAAGAAATCCAAGATGTTCTGAAATGCCTTCCCTTATTGAAACAAGAGGCCATTCACACGGGCGAACTCGAATCCCTCGCCATTCTTGTGAGGGAGGAAGCATTGACACTGTGTACTTTTGATGCTGCGGCGATTCGAACATTGCCGTTTCTCGGCATGACCGAACGAGCTATATCGGCAGAGCAGCTTCTCAACTTATCCGGATTAACCCTGGCCTCCGGTCATAAACTCGATGTTCAATTATCGGAAGATTATTTTAGAAGCAATATGGATGAGGGAAAGAAGGCTTTCATCTATTCAATAGGAAAGAAATGATGAATAAAGAAAGCCCCAGGGCATTGCGGTAACAATGACCTGGGGCTTCCAACATGGTAAGGTTGGATACTTGAACCCACCGTCGGTTAATTTTGTACCAGATCTTTCTTGGGATTTCAAGCAGTGAAACGGTTTCCGGAAGAGAGGTGAATGATATATGGCGAAAAACCCACCGCCCGGTGACGGGCATAGACATGGAGCTGTCCGGGATAGGTCACAGGTTTACAATCCTGTCAACGATCGCTGGACAAAGCGAGATACGGAAACCGGAAAATTTATGGACCAAAAGGCGGACGATAAACCTTTTAAGGGAATCCGCAAGGAAGATTAAGAGGAATAACTTGCAGGGTTGGACGACCTCCAACCCTGCAAGTCTCATTGTCTCCATGTAGGGGAAATAGCTTGTAAATTATGGGCGGAAAGTCCGCAATTACAGCCCAATGATGAGTAACCAATTTAGCATTTTTTTTAGAAATTTATCAATCGCTCTTGCACATTGCCAAAGGAAAGCTGCTACGAAAACGCGTTTTCTCAAAAACACGACTTCAATAAATAATGGATAATCTTTCGGTATAGTCAAGGGCGTTGATAATTAGGTGTACCCTATAATCAGGTCAGGACTTGTTTTGACGGTGTCTGTCAAGTCAAATATAGGTCAGGACATCTGACTTCTGTCTTTTTGGTAGACCAATATGATCGCCAATATCATCGAGTATAGCGTCCGCAACAAGTTCGTCATTTTTTTGTTCACTTTCTTTGCGCTTGCCTGGGGGTTCTGGGCATTAAAACACACCCCGCTCGATGCCATACCTGATTTAAGTGACACCCAGGTCATCATATATACCGAATGGGGCGGCAGGAGTCCTGACTTAGTAGAAGATCAGGTCACCTACCCCATATCTTCGACTCTTCTGGCAGCCCCCAGGGTTCGGGTTGTTCGCGGCTTTTCTTTTCTGGGGAGCTCATTTATTTATGTCATCTTTGAAGAAGGAACCGATATCTACTGGGCGCGAAGCCGGGTCCTGGAATACCTCCAGGCAGTTAAAGACAAACTTCCGGCAGGGGTAAACCCGGTTCTTGGACCGGACGCAACGAGCCTTGGCTGGGGATTTTCCTATGCTGTAGTAGATAAAACCGGACAGCATAATCTTTCGGAACTTCGCACTCTTCAGGACTGGAATATAAAGCTTGCGCTGGAAAGTGTCCCGGGAGTGTCTGAGGTTGCCAGTATCGGCGGTTTTGTTAAACAGTACCAGGTCGCCATCGATCCAAACAAACTTTTAGCTTATAACATCCCCATAAATAAGGTGATGGAAGCAGTTAGAAAAAGCAACCAGGATGTGGCGGGAAGGGTCCTGGAATTTTCCGGCATCGAATACATGGTGAGAGGAAGAGGATACATTAAAAGCCTTAAGGACCTGGAAGATATTTCCGTAGGTACTGACCGCGCCGGGACGCCGGTTTTTTTAAAACAAATAGGCACTATCCAGCTTGGACCGGAAATGCGAAGAGGGCTTGCTGATCTGGATGGACAAGGTGAAGTAGCCGGAGGCATTGTGGTAGTCCGGTTTGGGGAAAATGTCCTTACAGTGCTCGAAAGGGTTAAAGAGCGGATCAAAAAGGATATTGAACCGAGTCTCCCCAGGGGAGTAAAGATCATCACCACCTATGACCGGTCAGATCTGATCTATCGCTCCATTGATACCCTCAAAGAAGAAATTATTAAACTTGGCTTAGCAGTCAGTGTTGTATGTATTATCTTTTTGTTTCATCTTCCCAGCGCTTTTGTTGTTGTTTGCACCCTCCCGATTGCAATTATTCTTTCCTTTGTTTGCATGTATTATCTACATGTTACCTCCAACATCATGAGCTTGAGCGGTATCGCTATTGCCATTGGTGCGATGGTGGATGCTTCGATCATCATGGTGGAAAATGCGCATAAAAAACTGGAGGAAATCGGGGCTCAGGGGTCAGGAGTCGAGGATGAGGAGTCAGAAGTCAGAAGTCAGAAGGGAAAAGGGAAAAGAATAGATGTTATCATTGAGGCGGCGAAGGAGGTGGGGCCATCGTTGTTCTTTTCCCTCCTGGTGATTACGGTTGGATTTCTCCCGGTTTTCACTCTCCAGGGGCAGGCCGGGAGGCTTTTCAAGCCCTTAGCTTATACCAAAACTTTTGCCATGCTCTTCTCGGCTTTCATAGCAATTACCTTAACCCCGGTGCTCATGACCATTTTTATCCGCGGTAAGATCAGGCCGGAAGAAAAAAATCCTGTCAGTACCTTTCTCCACAAAATGTATGAGCCTGTTGCCCGAATTGCTTTAAGGTTTAAATGGGGGGTCATTATATTTGCGGTCATTGTTCTTGCGTTGACTATTGTTCCTTTTGTAAAGATTGGTTCCGAATTCATGCCTCCTTTGTACGAAGGTACTCTTTTTTATATGCCGGTTACGGTTCCGGGGGCTTCAATATCTGAAGCGTCTCGGCTGCTTCAGCTCCAGGATAAAATCCTGAAAAAGATACCTGAAGTTGCCCAGGTTTTTGGAAAAGCAGGACGAGCGGAAACTGCTACTGATCCTGCCCCCCTTGAGATGTTTGAAACCATAATCAACCTCAAGCCCGAGTCAGACTGGCGACCGGGGATGACGGTAGACAAACTTAAAAACGAGATGAATGAGGCTCTCACCATACCCGGGGTTTCTAATTCATTTACCATGCCCATTAAGGCACGGATTGACATGCTTGCTACCGGAATCAGGACTCCGGTGGGGATTAAAATTTTAGGCCCGAAGCTGGAGGAGATTGAAAAGATCGGACTTATGCTCGAACCGGTTTTGAAGAAGATCCCGGGAACACGCAGTGTGTATGCGGAGAGGGTTAACACCGGTTACTTTTTGGACATTACCATCAAAAGAGCGGAGATTGCCCGCTATGGTCTTACGGTTGATGACGTTCAGGCGGTTATTGAATCGGCTATCGGAGGTATGAACTTAACAACTACTATCGAAGGACGGGAAAGGTACCCGGTAAATATTCGCTATGCCAGAGACTTACGGGATGATGTAGAAAAACTCAAAAGGGTGCTGGTACCGGTGATGACGGAAAGCAGCTCTCCGGTTTCATCGGCTATGTCTTCCTCTTCTCCTGGCCCGGTCCAGGTGCCGCTACAGGTGCCGCTTCAGGCGCTTGCAGATATTAAAAAAGTAAAAGGGCCGAACATGATCAAAAGCGAGGAAGGGTTGCTTGCCGCCTATGTCTATATTGACTTTTCCGGACGGGATATTGGAGGGTATGTAGCGGAAGCCAGGGAAAAGGTTGCTCCTTTAAAGATCCCATCAGGCTATCGCTTAGAGTGGAGCGGGGAATATGAATATCTGGTGAAAACCCATGAAAGACTAAAACTTGTTATTCCTCTTACCATACTCATTATATTTGTCCTTCTCTATTTTAATACCCGATCAATTACCAAGACGGCTATTGTCTTTCTTGCTGTTCCTTTTTCTCTGGTAGGTTCCTTCTGGTTTCTGTATTTACTCCAGTATAACATGAGCATTGCGGTGTGGGTGGGTATCATAGCGTTGGCTGGGTTAGATGCTGAAACCGGAGTGGTTATGCTCCTCTACCTGGACCTGGCCTACGAACAGTGGAAGAAAGAAGGAAGGCTCAGAAACGTGAGTGACCTCAAAGAGGCAATTATGCACGGAGCGGTGAAAAGGATTCGTCCCAAAATCATGACGGTGAGTGTAATCTTAGCCGGCCTTATCCCGATCATGTTCAGCCACGGTGCAGGTGCGGATGTAATGAAGCGGATTGCCGCTCCCATGATCGGTGGGGTGATTACCTCCACCGTCCTGGAGCTGATCATTTATCCTTCCATATATCTGATATGGAAAGGAAGGGAATTACAGACATAACTTGGGGGATGTGATTACCAATTTTATTGCATTTGCCGATCACCCTTTCCAATTCTTACAGATTTCTTGACTGAATAGAAACATTCTAATATAATAACAACCAATTATGAAGCACTACACGCGTGCTCCCTTCCATAGAGGAGAGTGAGCCCTGCATTCCGGTGTGAATTTCAAAAAAATTTGTTACGAAGGGTTTAATAGATGGATAACCATTTGATGATTTTACCGTTAAGAAATATGGTCCTCTTTCCTGGGATACAGGTACCTCTGCTGATAGGCAGGGAAAGTTCAATCAAGTTGGTCAAGGATGCCTGGGAGAAAAAAGAAGTGATCGGTGTGATTGCTCAAAAGGATGCGGAAAATGATGAGCCTGTACCGCCGGGGGATCTCTATTCAATGGGTACCACGGCAAAGCTTCTCGAACTGATAAAGGAGGAGGAGGGGCTTCGTGTTGTGGTGGAAGGTGTAAAGAGATTTAGAACGGCTAAGTACCTTGATTCTCCATATTATTTTGTCGCTGAAGTAGAGATAATCGAGGAAGAAGAACCGACACCTGAAGCGAACAAGATGATGCAGGAGGTAAAGAAGGTATCGTTAGAAATAATCCAACGTGTCAAAATGCCGGGACCAGTGATAAAGGCAGGGAAGGAACAGATAACTCAGATTTCTCATCCTGGTCAATTGGCAGATTGGATAACCGTTTTTGGTCCTTTTGAGACTGAACGAAAGCAAGAGATTCTGGAGACAATAGATATTAAAGAACGGTTGAAAAAACTTTTGCACCTCCTTAATGAAGCGGAAGTAGGAATAGATGTTAAAGAAGAAGCGGGGAAGGAGGTTTTTAGAACCCAGAGGGCTTATTGGCTTCGCGAACAGATTAAGGCAGCTCAAAAAGAATTGAAAGAAATGGGAGAAACCGAGGTATCGGGAGAGATAGCTGCGTTGAAGGAAAAGATGGAGCAAGCCATGATGCCGGAGGAGGCCCGGAAAGCAGCCGAGAAGGAATTGGATCGGCTAAGTTATATTCACCCGGCCTCGGCCGAATACGGAACCATCCGGACCTACCTGGATTGGCTGATAGAAATTCCCTGGTCACAGAGCACTGAGGACAATCTGGATATAAATCAGGCTGAAAAGATTTTAGACGAAGATCATTATAATCTGGAAAAGGTAAAAAAGAGAATGCTTGAATATCTGGCTGTTCGTCAACTCAAGCCGGATGTAAAAGGACAGATCCTCTGTTTTGTGGGACCTCCCGGTACGGGAAAAACTTCTTTGGGCCGTTCTATTGCGCGGGCCTTGGGGCGAAAGTTTGTCAGGATCTCCCTGGGAGGAGTCAGGGATGAAGCAGAAATTAGGGGTCATCGCCGTACATATGTTGGTGCTTTGCCTGGTCGGATTATCCAGCAGATTAAAAAGGCAGGTTCTAATAATCCGGTTTTTATGCTCGATGAAATGGATAAGGTTGGAGCTGATTGGCGAGGTGATCCTTCTTCAGCTTTACTGGAAGTCCTGGATCCGGAGCAGAATTTTTCTTTTTCCGACCATTATATGGAAGTATCTTTTGATCTGTCCAGGATAATGTTTATCGGTACGGCTAATTTGGAAGACCCGATTCTACCCGCCTTGAAAGACAGGATGGAACTTTTATATCTCCCTGGTTATACCCGGGAAGAAAAACTCAAAATTGCCAAACAATTCCTTGTTCCCAGACAACTCGAGGGACACGGCCTTTCCGAGAAGCAGCTTAAATTCGATGATAAAACTATAGAAGCTATTATCAGGGATTATACGAGGGAAGCAGGGGTCAGAAATTTAGAGCGGGAGATTGCCGCTTGCTGTCGCAGGGTAGCTAGGGGAATTGCAGCCAAAAAAAATGTGAAGGCCATGATCAAAGTTGCTAATCTCCATGATTTTTTGGGACCGGTTAAATTCTTCTCAGAATTGGCAGAGAGGACATCAAAACCGGGAGTAGCTATTGGTTTAGCCTGGACCCAATGCGGCGGAGAAATCCTCTTTATAGAGGCGGCCAAGATGGAGGGCAAGGAAAAACTTATTCTAACAGGGCAGTTAGGTGATGTGATGAAAGAATCAGCCCAGGCGGCCTTAAGCTATGTAAGATCCAATGTTGCTAAATTTAATCTGGCGGATAATTTTTTTAAAAATAAGGAGATTCATCTCCATGTCCCTGCCGGCGCGACTCCCAAGGATGGGCCATCAGCCGGGATAGCCATGTTTATTGCTCTGGTTTCTCTTTTAACTAACAGACCAACACGTTCAGATGTGGCTATGACGGGAGAGATTACTCTGCGGGGCAGAGTCCTGCCCGTCGGAGGAATCAAGGAAAAAGTTCTGGCGGCCAAGGAGGCAGGACTCAAGGCTGTTATTCTACCGAAGAGGAATGAGAAAGATTTGGAAGAAGTACCAAAGGAAGTAAAGGATGTTGTGGAGTTTAAGTTTATTGAAGAGATGGACGAGGCGATAAATATGGCTTTTGAAGAGAATTAGCACTTAAAACGCCCTGAAGGTTAAAATATTTCACTTAAAAACAAAAATTCCTATAGTCCCCCTTCTCCAAGGGGTGATTTTCATCAAAAAGATAGAAATAGTACTATAGAGAGTAATCCGGCATGCAGGTGAATGGAAAGATAGCTGAAGCGGTAAGAATGAAGGCTGTTGAGGGAAAGATTGCCTGTGCCGATGCTGCCGGTATTGCCGATAAGCTCAACGTAGCGATATGTGAGGTGGGTGCTAACCTTGATCTTATCGGGATGCGTATCACCAAGTGTCAATTGGGTCTTTTCGGCCATGCTCTTCGTAAAACGAGCATTCCTTCGGCTGAAACCGTTGTTCCTGAACTGGAAAAGGCTATCCGTGATAAGCTGATCGATAACTGTCTTCCCTGTGCGGCTTGCTGGGATATCGCGGGACAACTGGGTATAGCGAGGATGAACGTTTCATCTACCTGCGACGCCTTGGATATAAAGGTCAAACCCTGCCAGCTGGGGGCTTTTTAACATATTGCCGACATATATTGACCGTGTGAAGATACAGAAGGATCAATGGTTATGTCAAAAGAGAGGACCACAAAAAGGCAGAAAGATATTTCCCGGTTGTTGAGAGAAAAGAAACAACTCGTCAGAGACGGGAAAAAGGTCAAGAAGAAATAATAAAATTGGGGGGATACTTTTTTAGGGCAGACTCGGAGGGGACTAATTTGCATGACTGACAGGCTGTTTACGGAGTCCGATATCGAACAGATTGAGGCAATTGGATTGACAGTAGAGGCGGTGTTGGAGCAGATTGAGATCTTTCAGAGAGGTGTTCCCCCTGTCAACCTGAACAGACCCTGTACCATTAATGATGGGATCGTGACCATCCCCGACAAAGAACAGGATGTTTTCCTTGCGGCTTACGATGAAGCAGCCGCTGATGGTCGCTTCCTGAAATTTGTGCCCGCTTCCGGGGCCGCCAGTCGTATGTTTAAAGACTGGTACATGATCCTTGGGAAAGGCGGTCCTGATCTCGAAGAAGCAGACGTAAAATTTGTGCAAGACCTTAGGAAATTTGCCTTCTTTGATGATTTAAACCGGTTGGTCTCCCGTAGGGGAGAGAATATTGACGATCTTATCAGAAACGGAAAATTTGACGATATACTGAAATATATTCTGACACCAGAGGGTTTAAATTATGGATGTCTTCCCAAGGCGCTTCTTAAATTTCATACCTATCCACTCAAGGGCAGTCGGACTGCCCTTGAGGAACATCTCGCTGAGGTAGTTCTGTATGGCAGGGATAATAATCGTACCTGTCGTATCCATTTTACCGTTTCTGACGAACACAAAAAAGCAGTGGAAGAATATCTGTTACAGCTCAAGGGGGATTATGAAGCTCTTTACGACGTTATTTTTGATCTTGAGCTTTCCGTACAGTTTCCATTTACCAATACCATTGCCGTGGATATGGAGAATCGTCCCTTGCGGAATCAGGATGGGTCTCTCGTTTTCAGACCCGCTGGTCACGGTGCCCTTCTGGAAAATTTAAATCAAATTAATGGGGACGTCATTTTTATAAAGAATATTGATAACGTTGTTCCTGACAGATTAAAAACACTTACAATTATCTACAAAAAAATCCTTGGTGGCTACCTGATTATACTTCAGAAGGAGATATTCCGCTATTTGCATCTCCTGTCTGAGGAGGAAATTAATGAAGAACGGATAAGGGAGATGACCGATTTTTGTAAGGAAAAACTTAATATTACATTCCCTGTGGGCTTTGATATTCTATCCGTTTCGGAGAGATGTGCCTTCATTTATGAAAGGTTGAACCGGCCACTGCGTGTATGCGGCATAGTTAGAAATGAAGGGGAGCCGGGCGGAGGTCCCTTCTGGGTAGATGAGGGTGATGGAATTCAATCTCTCCAGATTGTAGAGGAATTTCAGGTAGACAAGAATTCATCAGCACAGCAAGCTATCTGGTCGTCGGCCACCCATTTTAATCCTGTTGACCTTGTTTGTGGGGTAAGGGACTATAGAATGCGGAACTTTGATCTCCATCAATTTGCCAATCGAAAGGCAGTCGGCATTTCACAGAAATCTGAAAAGGGGCGGGAGATAAGGGCACTGGAGCTTCCCGGTTTGTGGAATGGTTCCATGTACTTCTGGAATACGGTCTTTGTTGAGGTTCCCCCGGAAACTTTTAACCCTGTAAAGAACGTTGATGATTTACTAAGGGATGAACATCAACCTTGACGGGCAGGTAACGAATGAGCAAGGGGAGAAAAAAATGTTGACAGGAAAAAAGATCGGGTTCATCGGTGCAGGAAAGATGGGCGGTGTCCTTATCGGCAGTATCATTTCGCGTGGTCTGCTGCATGCAAGTGATGTGATAGTTTTCGATGTCCTCAGGGAAAGAATGGAGGAACTCAAGGAACAATACAGTGTGCATGTAGCGGAGGATAAGAGAGATATTGTAAACAGTGCAGATGTGGTTATTCTGGCGGTAAAACCTCAGAATATGGCAGAAGTCCTGAAGGAGATAGCCGGTGACGGCAAAAAAGCCGGGTTGATCATATCTATTGCGGCAGGTATTTCCATAAACTTCATGGAAAGTTATCTTGGAAAAAAGGTGCGGGTTATAAGGGCCATGCCGAACATGCCGGCCATGGTCGGCGAAGGGGTTACCGCTCTTGCCTGTGGCGGTGGTGCGGGAGAAGATGATATTTCCTTAGCTTGTCTGATCTTTGACTCCGTGGGAACAACGGTTGTTGTGGAAGAAAAGCTTATGGATGCGGTAACCGGTCTCAGTGGAAGCGGTCCTGCCTATGGCTTCGTTTTTATTGAAGCGCTTTCAGATGCAGGTGTCTGTATGGGATTGAGCAGGGATATAGCCTTGCAGTTGGCAGCGCAGACCATTTTGGGTGCAGCCAAGCTTTGCCTTGTAAGCGGTAAACATCCTGCGGAATTAAAGGATATGGTTACATCGCCGGGAGGCACAACTATCGCGGGACTTAAGGTTTTAGAGGAGGGCAAAATCAGGGCTGTTCTAATGGCGGCGGTAGAAGCAGCGACTATACGCGCCGGGGAACTAGGTGGCAATGAATAGCAGCACAGTGTCATTTCCGGTATCAGTTGTGTAACGGTTCGTTATTGCGCGCTTCAATACGAGAATTTTTTTGAAAATATTTAATAATTAGCTTGCTTTTGTCATAAAAAAAAGTTATGTTATCCACAATTATTTGGTCCTGTCCTCAAATGGAAGGGCAGTTTCTTCTGAAGGTACAATTCATGTATAAATGTGACATCCTCCAGTATGAAACGTTGAAAATTTTAAAGAAAGGAGGATGCTACTATGACTAATGGAACAGTTAAATGGTTTAACGACAGCAAAGGATTCGGGTTCATTGAGCAGGCAGAAGGACCGGATGTGTTTGTTCATCATTCAGCTATCAACTCAAGCGGTTTTAAATCCCTCAAAGAAGGTGACTCAGTTACATTCGACATCGAGAAAGGCCCGAAAGGTCCTGCCGCGGTAAATGTTACTGTAATCTAAATCTTTGTTACTAAAAAAGGCATTCCTTTCAAACTGTGAGGGAGTGCCTTTTTGCTCGAAAATTTCCCTCACGACCTAAGAGAAACTAATAATGGTCCGTCTTCAAGATTGTGAAGTTTTAGCAATAATAAAGACGACTGCAAAGGGGGGTGCAAATTGGCAAGATCAAACTATCAATTTCAAAAGCGACAGAAGGAAATGGAACAAAAGAAAAAGAAAGAGCAAAAAAAACAACTAAAATTGGACAAAAAGATGGAGAAAGTAGAAGAAAGTGCTCCAAATCCTTCCCAAAGTGAAGAAGAATCTTTATAAGCATATGATTCTTTAAATCGAACCTGTGCATTTTTCTGGTAATCATCACATAAGTGTTGTGATCAATTCTTATCAATTAACTTGACATCGGTTCCAACTATATGTTATATGTTCTACAATTAGTTGTGTTCCTGGTTGTAACTAAAAATCACGTAAGCCCTGGAATAATTCCAGGGCTTTTTTTTGAAACAAAGAAAGAAGGTGTTTATTGAACTTTGAAGCATTTAATTTTCATCCCACTGTTGCGACAGGCGTTTCGGACGCGGGTTATAAATCTCCGACTCCGATTCAGGCTCAGGCAATCCCGCAGATCCTTAAAAGTCGGGATGTGATGGGACAGGCCCAAACCGGCACCGGCAAAACGGCCGCTTTTGTTTTGCCAATACTGAACCGACTGATTGGGCGTAAACCCGGTTGTATCCGTGCCCTGATCATGGCTCCTACCCGTGAATTGGCCGAACAGATTCATCAGGCTATAGAAACTTTAGGACGCAAGACCCGACTGAGAAGCGTTACCGTTTACGGAGGGGTAGGAATTAACCAGCAGATTCAGAAACTGAGGCGTGCCGATATTGTAGTTGCCTGCCCCGGGCGACTTCTTGACCACATCGGCCGTCATACCGTGGATTTTTCCCTACTGGAGGTGCTTGTTATAGACGAGGCCGACCAGATGTTCGACATGGGATTTTTACCTGATATCCGGCGAATTTTGACGCACATTCCAAAGAAGCGCCAGACAATGCTTTTCTCTGCTACCATACCCATGCAGATTCGTCACCTGGCAGGGGATATCCTGCGAGATCCGATCACCGTTCAGGTGGGTGAAGCCGCTCCTGCGGATACTGTCAGCCATGCGCTCTACCCGGTTGCTCAGCATTTGAAGACGGAGCTACTGTTAAATCTACTGGGAAACACAAATACAGGGTCGGTGTTGGTCTTCACCCGTACCAAACACCGTGCAAACAGCTTGGGGAAAAAGCTTGCTGTAGCAGGCTACCGATCAACTTCGCTGCAGGGGAACCTTTCCCAGGAACAACGTCGAGCCGCATTGAACGGATTTCGCGATGGTACTTTTCAGATTTTGGTGGCCACCGATATCGCCGCTCGCGGTATTGATGTTACACAGGTTTCCCATGTTATCAACTACGACATTCCTTCTACTCCCGAAGCATACATCCACCGCATCGGACGGACCGGGAGGGCCACTCGCAGCGGCGAAGCTTTCACCTTTATCACAGGAGAGGACGGGGATATGGTGCGTGCCATCAATCACATTCTCGGTTCTAAGGTAGAGCAGCGTACCCTGGAAACGTTTAACTACAGTTCACCAGCGCCGGCTCATGAAGGTTTTCCGCAGTGGGTAGGCAAATCGCAAAGCACATTGCCCGGAGTGAAAAAAATCGGCATACAAAGAAATCACACCCGAATTGTTTCATTTAGATTAAAAGCCATCAAGCGGAGAGAAAAATTCAGGATATAAAAAAGTTATCAGCTATCCCCCAGGTTAATAAATAATATAATGCGGGGATGAAGAATAAGAAGGTTTTATGAGGAGGGAAAAATCAGGGCTGGGCAGCTCTGATAGCGGTGTATGTAGAAGCAGCGACCATACGTGTCAGGGGGAATTGGGCGGCAGTAAATAGCAGCCGGCGGTTCTCCCGCCATCCTGGCCACTTCTCCTAGCAGTCGGGTGCATGACTCACATGGCCATCCACCCTCATAGCCTTTATGTCTTCGGGATTATAATTTTTGTTTTCAGGCCAAGTTTAACCAATCTTCTTAAGGGCTTCCTCGAAAAGTTCATTCAACTTCCTTGTTTCTTTAGAAAGACTGAAGAGAATTTTTGATAACTCCTCCTTACCAAGAGACGATGTTTTTTCTGCCCATTCTCTGTAGCTCTCGGCGTGCTCACTATTATGCTCCATCCAGTGAGGAAGCAAAACCTTCAATTTTTCCAACTCGTTCATAATTAACTCCATTACAGGGGAATAATTTTGCTGTCTCTTAGCACATAGACCTTATCTACCGCATTTTTTAAAAACTCACGATTATGAGTTATGATAACGTAAGTGTTTCCGTACTCGTGCAGGTATTTTAAAAATCTGCCTGTCGTCGCTTCATCGAGACCGGTAACGGGTTCGTCGAGCAAAAAGCATTCCGGATTCATTGCTGCTACCGTGGCCAGGGCTACAAGTCTCTTCTCTCCCCCCGATAGACGATGGGTAATTTTTCTTTCAAAACCTTTAAGTCCCAATCTATCGCAGATTTCCTCAACAACTGCTTTTGCCTCTTCGTGAGATTTACCAAAATTTAATGGCCCGAAGGCAATATCCTCTTCTACAGTCGGGCAGAAGAGCTGATCATCAGAATCCTGAAACACAAGGCCAATCCTTCGCCTCACCTCTGTAAAATCCTTTTCCTCTCTTCTTGCTTGGCCGAATATTTCAATCTCTCCCGTATGTGGTTTTAAAAGTCCCATTATCAGATGAAACAACGTGGTTTTCCCGGCGCCGTTGGCACCTGTCAATCCTACCCTTTCACCTTTTGTCAGAGAAAAATTCAGATCCTCAAATACCGTTTTTCCATGGGAATAGCTGAAATTGAGATTCTTTATATCTATTATCTTCTCTCCTTGATCCATCAAAGAAATCCTATCCTCCATCAAGAAAAGGAATACCAACCAATAAACCATATCATAAATGTTATTACAAACATAGTCAGACCAAACAATATATCCGCTTTTTTAAGCCTGAAATGGCTCATGATGTGGAATTTACCGTTAGCGCCCCTGCAGAGCATTGCCCTGTGGATTCTCTGAGAACGCTCATAACTCCTCACCAAAAGCATTCCCACAAGATACCCGTATGTCCTGTAAGTATGAACATTTGTACCTGGGCGAAAAGACCTGATTGCCATCGCATTTTTCAATTTCCTGTATTCCTCATGCAGAACACTGATATAACGATAAAAAAAGAAAAACAGATGCACGAGCTTGTCAGGTATTTTAAAATGGACAAGGGCATGGGCGAGCGCGTTAACTTCCGATGTACCAAGAATGGCAATTGTTGCAAGAAAAATAGCGTTGGCCTTCAGTGTAATAGACAGGGCATACAATATACCTTCACGAGTGGCCGTTAAAGAAAAGCTACTGAAAACCGTTTGGCCAGGATAACTGAAAGGAAGAAAAACCCACAGTACAAATATAAAAGAATTTATTACAACCAGTCTGCTGATCAGTTTTCTGAAATCAATCTCAGCAACAATTATCATTAAAGCAGAGATAAGCAACCCGGCAAGCGGACCATTTATAGCGTGCATTAGCGCAATGGTAAAAACATAGGGAACGAAGGCTATAAACTTAACTCTTGGATCAATCCTGTGTAAAAAAGAGCCGCCTTCTGCAAATTCTTCAAGATGCATAATTATTTTTGTTTTTTAAGCAAGGTCCCCAGCGAGTAATCTTAAGCTAGTTTTGCTCTTGCCTTTCACCTTTCGTTGCGTGTCGATCGTCTGCTTTTTAAATACATTATCAATCCCATCAGCCCTACGATATAACCTATACCGCCTATGATCTCCGTAAGGCTTGGTTTCTCGCTATTTTCCTTTAACCTGACGAGTATTCCCATAACAGGCTTTAACTTACGGTCAATGACTATCTCCACAACGTCTTCCATTTCTGATTCACTCATACTTCTGCCCACACTTGCCACTACGTTGCCCGCCAAATTTTCTCTTTGGGTTTTTACACTAATTTTAGCCGGTTGGGAAGAAGATTTAGCTGGTTCTTTGTTCTGTTTCTGGTTTCTCTTGTCACCCATTGCTTCTATTACTTCATCCTCGCCAAGAGTATATTCATTCTGATGTCCCATGCTTGCATGAAGAACTAATTTAAGGGATGTAGCCTTCGGAATTTTAAAAGAAAATTTTCCATCCTCATCAGTTTTACCTTCAAGGAATCGGGTGCCTGCTTTTTCATCAAAGACTTCAATCCGGGAATTTTTACAGGCTGAACCGTCAACGAAATAACTTTCCGAGTGAACCGTTCCTTCCTCGGCATAGGCAAAGATATTTACCTTATGAGCATCGGCCTCTCTAACAATACAAAATGCACAGATCAAGAAAAACATACAACTGAGGACCAGCAAAATTTGAGATTTACAAGTATCATTTTTCATCTCCTTACCTCCAGCATTTCCGGCTTTACTCTTTTCAAAAATGTAACACAGAAGGCCGTTATGATGCCTTCGACTACCATAACCGGTAAATGGACAACTACCGTTAATTTCGCAACATTGAAAAAACTCTCCCCTGTACTTACCAGCGTGAGGGCAACAAGAAGGGCTCCCACACCAACTCCCAGAGCGCCGGCAGCGAACCCTGAAATAACAGTGAGGAGATGATTACCCTTTCGGACGGGCAGATTTAAAAGATAGTAAACAATGATGGCAGGGGCTGCCATATTAAATGTATTAACACCCAGAGTAGTAAACCCACCGAACTGAAACAGAAGCGCCTGAAGCGCCAATGCCACCAGAATGGAGGGAAAGGCCATCCAACCCAGCAGAAGACCTACCAGTCCATTGATAATCAGGTGAACGCTTGATGGACCTATTGGCACATGAATCAAAGAGGCGATGAAAAAAGCAGAGGATAAAACCGCTACCTCCGGTATATCATCATAGTCCATCTTTTTAAGTCCCAGAGCCGTTCCACCCACAGTAAGAAGGGCGCCTGCCACAAGGACAGGCGCCGAAAGAACCCCTTCTGATATATGCATTATTTCATCTCCCTTGTCTCTACCCAAAGTACAGCGCCGATCTCCACAGGATATTCTCTGCTTTCATGTTTTAATTTGAAATCAGCGCTGCTGAGGGCGGCAAATCCCCACCATCCGGCCTTCGGCATTGCGTAGGTAAAGATACCGGCAGCATCGGCTTTTACGACCTGGGTTATATATGGATCGGCAGGCGGTTTTATCCTTCCCTCTTCATTGTAGTATTCAACTTCTACCTCTGCGTAAGGCACAGGCTTGCCATCCACCTTCACTATTCCCTGGAACACGTTACCTGCCCATAGGCCGTAAGGCCTCGTTAAAGGTACTATTTCAGTCTTGAGTCCTACCTCATTATCCCATCCCTCTTCTTTTCCGAGGGCGCTGACGATAACCTTTGTGTAATGAATTATAAAGCTCTCTTCTGCAGGTTCCCAGTACGGTTCAGGTTCGACAAAGAATATATGGTCACCAGGTTCTTTAATTCTGTATGCAGTTTCCCACGTGGAAAAACCTTTAATCGTTTTCTTCTTCAGGGTGGTAAGGAGGTCTGCTTTCTTACCATTTACCATAACTCCTACCGCTTTTGGTTTTTCCATGTTCATATAATGACCTTCAAAAGGATGGATAAATTTAATCTGTAGATTGATTTTTTTATCATCCTTCATGGAGATAATATCGTCAGAGGGAATAATCATGCCAAAATGCGCCCAAACTGTGGAGACAGAGAACAACACCATTGTCGCTACAACCAATATAAAAAATTTACCTCTTTTCATCTTTTACCTCCTAAAATCTCATGGTTATTCCTGCTAAGATTGAATAATCGGCCTCGGTTTTATTGAGGCCACCTTTCACGCCAAAATCAATGTCGAGGTCTTCCGAGAGTGAATAGATCAATCCACCGAGGATAAAAGCAGGGTGGGTATCAGAGGATTCATCAGAATTTGTCTCCACCCCGATGTTCGCCACTAACTTGAGTCCTTTCGCAACTTCTACCTCTGACGCGAGGGAGGCATGCCATATATCTTTCCTCTCATCAAATTTGTTTTCATTTCTTCCGTAGCCGAGATTTAAGTGGAACGCCCATGGTTCTAACTCCTTTGTAACATAGAAAAGCAGACTTCCTCCTACCTCTCCCGTACCAAGTCCCTTCTCATTGTCCCCTGTGGGTAGTGAAATCAAAGGCCGGATAGCAAAACTTAAGCTGCCTTTCTCATAAAAACGCCATTTAAGATCAATCTCTATATCCGAAATACCGTCTTCTGTTGTTGTAAGCCCTTCCTCCGTTGCCCTCATGTACTGATAGGGAAAGCAAAACTCAAGGTCTATGTTATCCCTGAGGCCATAGGAGAGTACCGGCACAATAATTGTCTCGTCTTCCTTTACCCCATCCTCGTCCTCATGGGTGTACTCTCCACCAAATTCAAATTGAAATTTACCCTTTCCCACCGTGCCTGTGTCATCAGTGATGAGCGGATGAGCCGCATGGGCGTCGGCAGGCAAGCCTACCGCAAAGAGAATAAAGCACAACAACAAACCGCAAAACCACAACCCCCTTTTAAACTTTAAATCTTGTAACATCTTTATTTATTGCCCCCTTTCTGGTTTTAAAACCCCCAACTGGGTTTGATTTTCATAATACGATAATTATATTCGTGTTACCCGAGGGATAAAAAAACCCTCTCCTTCTATTGTCATAGATATGCTAAGGTGGCAGAAATATACATGTAATACACAACCTCTTCCATTTCTTTCTTTTTCAGGTAACACATTCTAAAAAATAATAATACTCGTGTCAAGTCTTTTTTCTGCTGTTTGTTTTTCCCCCTCTATTCACTATATTTTTTAATAAGCCTTGAGCCATATACGAAAAAAACCATGCTATAAACAATCATCACAGCAAAAGATATCAACCACTCCATGTCAGGCTCTGCCTTTCTTATGGCGATATTTGTATGTGTCAGCGGCATAAGATAGATAAAGGGTTTGATGAGCCCTGGAATCTTCTCTACAGGGAAGAATGTACCGCTGAAAAATGCCATCGGCATGATAAAAAAATTTGCATACGTGGCGGTATCTTCATGGGACTTTGAAAGCATTCCTGTAATTACCCCTAAATTAGCAAAGAGAAAGCAATTGAGTAATAATATTATAATAAAAATAGGCTTAAGAGAAAAATGTGGGGATGTTAGAAACCCAACGATAATAATCAAAAATGATGCAAAGAGACCTTTTACCATTCCTGCCAGTACTTCCCCGATCATTATAGACGAAGGGCTGACCGGTGCTTGGACAAAGACCTGAAATGTTTTGAAATAAACTCTGTTAAGGTTCAAGGCGGATGCCACCCATGTATAGGAGTTATTCATGGAACTCATGGCAACCAGGCCGGGGATAAGAAAAGTAAGGTAATCAGACCCATGAATCTTGACAGTCTTGCCAAGCCCCAGTCCGAAGGCAAGCAGATATATTATGGGCACAACCATTGCAGAAAAGAGATAACCAAGTCTCAAGAGTTTCCTCCTGAAAAGGAGCATCTCCCTTAGAAATATTGGATACCAGCCTGATACGATCACTCTATTCGTTCTCCTGTGAGTTTGATGAAAACGTCCTCAAGATTCGACTGTCTTATGGTCACAGGCGTTTCATTTGCTTTTGCCAGGTTATGAGCTTCTTCCCGGCTCTTACAGATATGCTGTATTAGTCTGCCGTCGGTACTTATAAATTCGACGGTATATTCTCCCACTGTTGCCTTCAGATTATGCGGACTGTCGAGAGCGATTAATTCACCTTTTGAAAGGATGCCGACCCTGTCACAGAGGACTTCGGCTTCTTCGATGTAATGTGTTGTGATGACAACGGTTCTGCCGTCTATCCTTGTCCGTCTGATCACATCCCACATCTGATGTCTTATCAGCGGGTCAAGCCCTATGGACGGTTCATCTAAAAACAAAACAGAGGGTTCTGTTAGTAAAGCTCTTGAAAGGAGCAGCCTTCTCTGCATACCTCCCGAAAAACCAGAAACGTTTGAATTTCTTCGATCCCATAGATCAACCATCTCTAAGGTTCCTTGTATCTTCTTTTTAATATCCCTTACGCTGTGGAGCATCCCGTATATAAGCAGATTCTCGTAGGCGGTGAGTTCCCTGTCTAAATTATTCTCCTGGGGGACAACGCCTATCAGTTTTTTTATCTCAAAAGGATTCTTAATCACGTCGAAGCCACCGATCGTGCATTTTCCTGAATCGGGCCTGCTCAAGGTGGTGAGCATCTTTATGATAGTGGTCTTACCGGCACCGTTTGGGCCTAAAAGTCCAAAAACCTCCCCCTGATTAATCTTAAAAGAGACGCCATTTAAGGCTTTTATGTTCCCATAATGCTTTTGCAGGCCGAGTCCCTCTATCATTCATCTATCCTCGGATAAGTTATCTCTGCTAATTACAGAGAAATCTATCATGTATATAGTGTTTTCAGGTATATTCCGTTTCTCTAATTTCTCAGGGGGTTATAACCTCAGTTCATCACTGTTTACCATAATATAACTATCATTAAAATCTGAACAGAGCAATAATGTGTATGATAAACTGGAAAAGCGGTGAAGCGATGACTAAAACCACAATGAAGAACAACAGTGCAGAACGGAAGAAACCGAAAGGCTATACTCCTTTAAACCTTGAAGCCTGCCCTTCCTTCCTGATTGCTAAAATTTTACAGGCTATATTGATTTCCACTGTACATTGTGCTGTCATCCGACATATATATTACAATACAAGAATTAGATTCTTGTTAGGCTGGGGTAGAAAAAAATTAGCCCATTTCCCCGCACTTCACCAATCTTTAACCGAAACCGCATATAATAGATAATTGACCTCAATGACGGATACTATTGCCGGGATGCCTCATCAGAGAAGAAAAACATTGCCTGCAAAGAGAAACTCCGCCCATTTCTGCAAGTTTTGACTTCAGTACCGGCTCTCCACAGTGGTGGCAGCGGGCAAAAGCGGTAAACGTTTCCGGCAGGGAATGGTTTCCCTTTGTTACCGCTGTTTCAAAGAGCTCCTCATGTTTTAGATAAAGCAGCCTCTTGATCCGATCATCGAGGAGTCTCTGGAAGTAGCCGAAATCCTCTATAGTTGCTTCTTCCTTCTCAACTTTTTCCTTCAGTTCAAGATACCATTGTTCATCCCCGAAACTCAGCCCTCTTAAGGACAACTTGACACCAAGCCCGGTTCGGCTTATGAGGAATGTGTAATTGTGCTTACCAAAATCATGTATCTTGAGCCTCTGATTTCCCAGGGTACATCCTGAAAGACACTGGATAGCGTCCACTGCGCCTGTCGTGTTCTCGGCAATAACAATGAGCCCGCCATCCAGGTTCTCTTTCTGAGATAATACCTTAAAAGCCAGTTCGTAAGCCTTGTATCCGATGACCAGATCAGGGCAGAGATAGCCGTGAAAATCGGCCGCCCTCTTTAATTGTATGTTTACCAGCTTCATCTTCCTTTCCTCCTTAGAAAAGAGCATCAACTCCTCATTCCTGAACACCCGAAAGTGCAATATCCAATAACATCGGGACAAAAAACTCTGCGGTGAAGGTTCATGGAAATGGAGACAGAGCAAATACACTTCCTTATTGTTGCTTTTGACCAAGTATGTAATATCTCTGGATGATAGATTCCCCTTAAACCTCCCTAAAAGCCCTGATACCTTGTGCTCCCTGCCTTGGTAAAAAAAGCTCAGAGGGCTCTGAAGTCCATTATCATAATCCACCTTTACCCGCCGTTGGATCACCTCCACTTCCTTCCTATCGATGGCTCGAAATATCTCGTCCCGTTTCCAAAGCATTTGATTTCACTCCTCTCTATAGTTGCTGATTTTTCAAGATTAATCCTTCAGCTACCCTATCAGCTTTCAATAATCTTTCTCCGGTCTGATCTCATCTGATCCGCCCCGCAGTTTTATTTTTAAGACCTTAACTATAGGGGTAAGGCCTTTCTTTCTGATTTCTAAAGTTCTTCCACAGGCATCTTGATTTCACTTAAAAATCCCCCCAATTACCCGTTACTGGAGGGGGTAAGAGGGGTAACCGAGGGGATTTTCGCTATACTCTTTGTGACTCCGTGTGACATAGACATATTATATTACGATAATTAAATTCGTGCTACCGATGGATAAAAAAATTATTCCCCTATCCCCTGCCCTGTTTCCATGACTTTAGAAGCGCCCACAGTCCGAAGATGGCCAGGAGAAAGCTGATTCCTACAAATGCCTTTGTGTACTGCGCTACCAGAGGTTTCTTGAAAGAATCCATGAAAAGATTTTCGTTTATATTCACTACGATCTGGGCGCCATGCATTCCGTGTTCAGATTCTCCATAGACCTTTATTAGCCATTTGCCCTTTCTGTCAGGGAGGAACGAGACGAAGCCGTTCCTGTCGGTTCTACCTTTCTGATGGGGTATTTTTTCTCCCGGGCTGAATATTTCATAAGATGAGTAACTTGCAGGATCATCCTTCGCATAGAACACTCTAGCGCTTACACCTCTATTTTCGACCTGATAATGGACGGAATGGGCCATAGCCGTGCTTAAGAGTCCGGCCATGGCTCCGATAATCGTGATGAATATAATCGAGTACTTCATTTCAACTCAAAACCAAGAACAGTGGTAAAGGACAAGTAATCCGCATCGGGGTTATTTTGTGTAGGTATCCTTTTTTTAGCTACAACGAACTGCCGCCCTTTTTCACTCATTTTTACATGAGCTGTTCCTTCTTTGTCCGTTTTCACTGTTTCCTTACTATTATTTATTGTAACCGTAACCGAGTCTGCCGGCTTTCCATCAAAATATACCTTTAACGGCAGGGGCTCTCCATGTTTCAATACAAAAGGATTCTCCAGAGGCACAATCTCAAAATTCACCCCGGCAGGTTTTTTCGCTGCACTACTATAACCAAAAAGTGATTTGGCATATTGAGAGTAATATACCGAGTCTATCACCTGCGCTCCTGCTTTCTGAGCTTCTCTCTTCGTAATCCTTTTTTTACCTTCAGGAGTGGTCACAAGAAAACCTCCTTCAGAAGAGATCATTATCACGGAGACCTCCTGCTTTGATAAAAAACACACCTTGTCTTTTTCATTTTTTCTCTCCAAGGTTACCGCCTTCCCTTTCGCATCGAACGCTTTTACTTCTTTGACCCTTTCGGGTTCATATGGTCCTGCTTCGGGATAGTGCCCCCAAAATACATTGTACAATGCTCCCTCTTTCTCGATCCAGAAATGATGCGCGAAGGCTGTGTGGGCAAACAGCAAAATTATAAATGTTATTACTATAGGTTTTTTCATGTTGTTCTTCCTCCTTTGACGGTAAGAGCATTCTTGACTGATGGAATAAATTTTCTCATTTTATTTCAAAGGTCAGAGACGCAGAAAAGTCCACTTTGTGATTTGACACTACCATCCATACTCCGGGCTGGCTTATCTTGATATGCGCTATTCCATTTTCATTTGACTTTGTAAAAAAGGGGAATGGTTCGTCTTCAGAGTAATACCCTGCATAGGTGCCGTACACATGGGTGGATAATGGTTTTCCTTCAAAAAGGATCTTAATGGGCAAAGAATCGCCCGGTCTTACCTCTGAAGGATTTTTTAACGGGACAATCTCGATTCTGTGGCCAAACGTTTTACTTACCGTTTTATTTCCTTTGCCTGCAATAATTATAGATTTACCGTATTTTTCTGATGTTACATGTTCACGGTTCCCTTTTATTTTTCTGTAAGCAGTAATGACATAGCTTCCTTCCTGATCGAGGGCGATATCGCCTGCCAACGCCCCCGCATTTTCCCCCTTCCTGTCTTCCCATGTCTTTTCAATTTCCCTTGTTTCTCCATCGGGACAAAGATAAGAAAAGCCTGTCAGTTTATCTCTTGTGATTAAAATATCGTAGTAAGGGAAATTATGGCCGAATACAACTCTCACGGTGGTCTTGCTGCCCGGTTCCGTATAATGATTGTCTACATTCAGCCATAGATCGTGAGCCTCAGCCACGTTAGTATTGATCGAGAAGCAAACAAATACTAAACAAATACTTAAAAATATTTTCTGCCTGTTATCTTTCATAGTCGCTCCTTTTTAGATTTTAATTGTTAGTTTTCCGAATATTACCCTGCCAAGCCATTCTTTTTCCGGCTCTCCGTAATCGGATTCAAAGATATTGTCCACATCCATAGAAATACTGATATTTTTTGTTATATCTTTTATGATCTTCAGGTTTGAAATATAATAACTTTCGATCTTTTTTGTATTTGCCTCATCGGTGTATCCATCAGAAATGCAGCTTGTTCTCCAATGGAAAGATGTTTGCCATGGTTTGATCTCATAATCAAGGCCGATGCTGGCAGTATTATGTGGATTATAGGGGAGATCTTTTTCCGTGTCCTTGTTTTCCGTATTGAGATATGCGTAACCAAGGTTAATCAGGAGATTATCCATAACAGCAACCTTTATCCCGAATTCTGCTCCCTGAGTATACGCCTTGCTCACATTCTTCCATGTTCTGACAGGTGTGTCATCAATGATTTCAGATGTATCAACTGCAACAATGATATCCTTTACGTCATTCCTGAACAGACTTAAGTTTGCAGAAAGCTTCTTTGAAAATACATGCTCAATGCCTGCGGAATAACCCCATGAAACCTCGGGATCCAGATCCTCATTGGGCTTGTTCCACCAGGTGCCATGCTTGAAAGATACATAAAGCTGCCTTATAGTTGGAGATTTAAATGCCCTGCCGATTGATGCCCTAAGTCTAGTATTTTCAGTAACCTCCCACATAAGGCTCGTTTTAGGGTTGAATTCAGTCCCGTAACGGGAATAATCATCAACCCTGCCACCTAAGACAACACTAAAAGGTTTTATCATCAGTTCGTCCTGAAGATAGAAACTCCACACGGTATCACTTTTATCGGCAAAACTTGCATCAATGTCTCTCAGCAGATATTCGCCGCCTGCTGTGATCAGCTGGCTTTTGCCAAGAGGTTTTGTATATTGAACCTCTGTTTGTGTATCTGTGATATCACCAAAACGGTGGGTGTATCCCGGAGAAAAAGAGTCCAGGTCAAGCCTGTACCAATATCCCTTAAATTTAAGAACAGATGCATCCGGGAGAGATATTTCCAGGGAGGGACTGAATCTGAGCTTTTCTTCGAGCTGGTATTGCCATCTTAGATCATCGTAATTGATGCCAAGGGCAAAGTGTACAGCATCGGATAAATCATACGACAACTTTGAAAGGATATATTCTCCCTTAAAATCATCTTCACTGGCACCATAACGTCCTCTTTCAGAGGTTTCTCTTTGGGCGTTAATCAGAAATCCAAATTTATTAATTTTCTGGCCGTATCCGGCATTCAATAACGATGTGTCATAAGAGCCGTATCCACCGCTAACTGTGAAAACCGGTTTTTCGGGGATAGGTTTTGTAATTATGTTTACTACACCGGCTATCGCATCACTTCCATACAAAACAGAAGCAGGACCTTTAACAACTTCTATCTTCTCTATCATGTCGACAGGTATTTGATTTAGACTTACTCCATACTCTCCCATTCCACCGCCTAATACCCTTTCTCCATTTATGAGAATAAGACCATATCCTTTATCAAAATCAAACCCCCTTAACCTCGAAAGATAGGCTGACGATCCCGGTACATTTTCACCTCTGATGTGAAATCCCGGTACATCTTTTAAAATCTCGGAAACATTTTTTGCGTTTGATTTTTTTATGTCTTCTTTTGTTACCAGAATAGTTTCTACAGGTACATCTTCTAATGTGTGAGGCGTCTTTGTTGCTGTCACCACAATCTCATCAAATTTTGTTATATCTTTTACTTCTGCGAATGCTATTGAAGAAAAGCCGAGCAAAAGACATACTAAGAGAATTCTTATGAACATAACCTCTCCTTCCTGGTCTTTTGTTTTCAGCCCCTTTTTGGTACAATATAAATCAAGGGGGCTATTTTGTTATTTACAAGTCAGAAGCTTGTGTTTACGGATGCCCTCAGGGGCAGGGGCCTTTGCCAAGAGTGACTCTGCCCTGATTTAATTAAATCCGAACTTTCGAATATGAAATTCATTCACCTCCTTTCAGTCACAATGCTGAAATTATTAACTCCTGCATGTCTTACTTCATCAATTACTTTTACTAAAAGCCCGACACTCACATCCTTGTCAGCCTTGATCCGTAAAAAGTCTTTTTTCGTATTTGTTAATCCTTCTTGAATCGCCGTTTGAAGATTACTTAGTCCTACTCTCTTATCCATAAAATAGACTTCGTCATTCTTTGTGATAAGCACTGTTTTAATCTCTTCATTTTTTGTCTCTGCTGTTTTTGATCCAGGAAGCTTAATTCTTATTGCCGGCTCCTGGATCAAATGAGATGTGAGCATGAAGAATAAAAGCAGGAGAAACACCACATCCACCAGTGGAGCAATATCCATGTGCGCGTGACTATGTCGTCTGCGTTCGAATTCCATTCTTTTTCCTCATATAGAGACTCATGACTATCTCTTTCATCATAAAGGCGATATCGTCGGCCTGTTTTTCCAGATAGTGATGTCCGATATGGACAGGTATTGCTACGAGTAATCCTGCTGCTGTGGTGATGAGGGCTTCCCAGATGCCTCCGGCAAGCATGGAAGGACTTACGCTTGAACTACCGGCGATTACCATGAAAGCCTTGATCATACCTGTAACCGTCCCCGTCAAACCTAAGAGGGGAGCAATCGTGGCAATAAGTCCAAGCCAACTCAGCCCTTTTTCCATCTCCCTCACCTGCCTGGTGCCGATAACGGATAGCTCTTTTTCGTTTCCTCCATTTTCTATCGCAGTTAATAGAGGAACTAATATAGCCGGTTTCGCTTTAATGACATCCGGTTCACCTATTTCTTGTAAGATTCTTCTGTACTGCAAAAATTTATTGATTAAGAGCGCAAGACCCGCAAGAGAACAAAACAGGATCGGATACATCAGGAATCCACCCTTCATAAAATAGTCAATCATCAATCCCTCCTGAGCATAAATCTTATGGGTAATAGAGCTTGTGAAGTAATGGGCTGCCCGTCTCTCTTTGCAGGGAGAAACGTTGACCTTTTCACCGCCTCGATTGCCGCCTCGGCAAAGCCGTAACCGGTTCTTTTTGTAACTTCAACATTCAAGAGACTACCCTGATGGTCAATGGTAAGTCGCAAAACAACTACCCCTTCCTTGCCGAGTTTCCTTGCCATTAGGGGGTAAACAGGCATTTCCCTGTACAGGAATTTAGGCCCTGCTGCCGTACCGAATTCTACATCACGAGGTTCTGAATTTCCGGTTGAGGCAACGGACTGAGGTGCTGGAGAAGCTTCCCGCATCCCGGTCTCCGGATGGTCAGCAGTCGCCAGGGGTAAAGCGATATCTTCTTTCTTATCTGAAAGTAATACGGGTTCTATTATTTTTTCTTCTGTAATCTCAGGATGTTCCCCAATTTCCAGAGGTTCTTCCATATTCTTTGTCTTCTGTGGCAATACTCTGTTAACTTTTAGTGTCTTTTCCTGTATTTCTTGCTTTTGAGCGGAAGGCATCTTTTCGGTCATTACAAAAAGCTCTATCTCATCAAATTTCTGGACAACAGCAAAGGAGACAGGAATAACCATGAGAAGGATATGAATAATCCCTGAAATAAAAAGCCCGGGGTTATGCCGTATGTTCAACATCTTTCTTCCACCAGCAAATATCAACTCAAGCAGTAATAGATGAGTTAGTATACAATAAATAAAATCGTATTACAATAGTAAAATTCGTGCCACCTAATAAATAAAAAAAGGGCTTAGGAAGCAAAATTAAAAAAGCGGCAGCTTCCCAAGCCCCCTAAATTTTGTTTTGCTTTTATGTCAGCTCTTTTCCCGTAGTCGTGAGGGATAGTTTCCCATGTTTCACTCCTCTGGCACCGATAAGCCGATCGCTGATTTCTTTAATCTCTTCACCCTTTCCTCTTACGATCAAGACTTCCAGACAATTATGTTCATCCATGTGTATGTGCGTGGTAGAGATTATAGCTTTATAAGATTGGTGCTGCAAATGAGCCAGGGTATCGGAAAGCTCCCTGGTATGATGGTTGTAGACAATAGTGATTGTTCCTATCGTTTCCTCGGTACCGACTTCCCATTCCGCCTGCACTAGGCTGTCGCGAATGAGATCCCGGATGGCTTCCGAACGATTCGTGTAACCCTTGCGGGAAATAAGCCGGTCAAATCTTTCTAAAAGACTTTCATCTAGTGAAACGCCGAAACGTACTACTTCACCCATTTTAAAAACCTCTCATAACATGTTCGCCGAATCCGGCAACTGATAACTGAGTACTTACCTTCTTACTATCTTTTTGCATCGGGCGGGACATCAACACCTTCCTTCCTTAAGATATCCAGGGGTGAAACAGGCTCCGATTGGTGCAGATGCATGCAGTTTTCCCTCAACACCTTCTTCTGGGTTTCCTCAGACCAGTCGAACCCTTTGAGTTGTTTGAATGCCTTAAACCATGATTGCATGCCAATAAAAGGATAGTCCGTTCCAAATAGAATCTTTCCCTGATAGAAAGGGGTATTAGCGGATTCAATAAGACTTTGCGGATATATCCTGGGAGAAGAGCCTGATATATCAAGATAGACATTGGGATGTCTGAAAGCTAAAGACATAGCCTGGTCGTGCCACCCTCCGACGCCATAGTGGAGGAGCACCAGCTTTAAAGTAGGAAAATCCACGGCCACATCGTCATATAGAAGAGGTGTCATATACTTGATTTTTGTAAAATACATGCCCGTTGCCCCACAGTGACTCTGTACGGGTACGTTAAGCTCCACGCACTTTTCATAAATCGGGTAGAAGAGCTTTTCGTCATTAGGATAAGTGCTCACCGCCGCGGGGTGAAATTTCATTCCTTTAAACTTTAATTCCTTGATACATCTTTCTGTCTCGTCTACTGCATCTCCTCTGCGCGGATCTACCGAGCCATAGCCTATAAATCTATCCGGATAAAGCGAGACCAGTCTTGCAATTTCATCATTGCTCAACATGGATTTTTTCAATGCCCAGTGTTCGGAGCTTGAAGAATCGAGACTCATTATCACGGCCTTTTCCACGTTAGCCTTGTTCATGTCTTCCAACATATCTTCAATGCTCTTAGGGATAATTTCATCCTTCATCCTGAAGTGTCTGGTTGCCATGGAAAGGGCGGGACTTTTCTTCAAATCATCTCGGAACATGGGGTGGGCATGGTAATCTATCGCCGGAACAGGTGAGCAGGAGGCACTTTCCTTAAGGACGTTTTCGATTTCTGTTTCACATGCAGAGACTCCACTCGCATCGTTCGTCTCTTTCAGTAACTCAACGGCCTGTTTGAAGAGTCTCTCTGCATCCATGTAATACTTCGCAGACAGCGCAGACCTTGCTTCCCCGAATATCTTTTCGATTTTTTCCTTTAACGGCTCTTCCAAATCTTTTTTTGAGCACCGATAAATACAATTTTTATTTAATATTGTTCGACTTAAAACTTACCTTATCTTTAAGTAACATAAGCGGAAAAGTCAAATATTTTTTGGAACTATCGGGAATCAGTCTTGACAAAAAGTCGATAGCAATCTTATATGGGGCATTCAAAACAAATACGTAATATAAGGACCAACAGAAAATGTCGGAAAAGGTTAGAACACGATTTGCTCCTTCCCCCACAGGAGTCCTGCATATCGGTGGGGCAAGAACGGCTCTTTTTAACTGGCTCTATGCCAGGCATATGGGTGGGCGGTTTATTCTGAGAATCGAGGATACGGATCAGGTCCGCTCCACTGATGAATCAACGGAAGCGATCTTAAATGCCCTCTTGTGGCTTGGACTGAGTTGGGATGAGGGGCCATTCTTTCAGACGAAACGGCGGGAAATTTATAAGAATGCGATCAGAAAGCTCCTTGATGATGGGAAGGCTTATTACTGCATCTGCACTCCCGAAGAGCTGGAAGAAAAAAGAAGGCTGGCGTTGGCCGAGGGGAGGAAACCAAAGTACGATGGCACATGCCGTGACAGAGGTCTTGCCGAAACCGCAAACTCGGTTGTGAGGTTTCGATGCCCCCAGTCCGGTGTTACAATCGTAAATGACCTTATCAGGGGTCCTATTTCTTTTAATAATGAGGAATTGGATGACCTTGTCATAGAGCGGAGTGACGGTTGGCCAACTTACAATTTTGCCGTGGTGGTTGATGATGTCCAGATGAATATCACACATGTAATTCGGGGGGATGATCATTTGAACAACACTCCGCGTCAGATTCTGCTCTATGAGGCAATGGGAGCGGCAGTTCCTAAGTTCGGTCATGTTCCGATGATTCTCGGGTCTGATAAAGCGAGGCTTAGCAAGCGTCACGGTGCTACATCTGTCATGGCCTACAGGGAAATGGGTTATCTGCCGGAGGCCCTGGTCAATTATCTGGTCAGGCTCGGCTGGTCTCACGGAGACCAGGAAATATTCTCCATGGATGAACTGATTTCAATGTTTACACTTGATACAGTAGGAAAATCTGCCGCCGTCTTTAATCCGGAGAAACTCCTCTGGTTGGATCAGCATTACATAAAGACGTATCCCGAAGAGAAACTGGTCGAGGAGATGAAACCCTTCTGGGAAAGAAGGGGCTTGGATACATCCGATCGAGATTTTATAAAAAAGATCGTCACCGACTTGAAGGGAAGAGTAAAAACCCTCTTGGAAATGGCAGATGCCGCAGATTTTTACTTCAACGATGATCTTGTATATGACGGCGAGGCGGCAGAGAAGTTCCTTAAGCCGGAGTTTGCGGAACACCTACGGGATGTTATGGAAAAAGTTTCTTTATTGTCGGATTATACTAAGAGCGGAATAGAAATTTTTCTAAAGGCCATAGCCGATGAAAGGGGCACAAAACTCAAATTTATTGCTCAGCCTTTGAGGGTCGCCTTGACTGGCAAGAAAGTAAGCCCTGGTATTGATGATGTCATGATCACCCTGGGCAAAGAACGGGTAATTAAAAGGCTGGAAAAAGCCCTGGAATTTATAAAAAGTGGTAAGTCTTGAGTAAGATCACGACTGATAAATGAGGGGAAAATGTTGTCTAAGATTTATACAAAGATTCGTAACGGAGAAAGGATCTCTGAAGATGAAGGCATCTTTCTTCTCCGCCATGCAGAGTTGCTTGATCTTGCAGATATGGCAAATGAAATACGCTTTAAGAATAACCCGAAACCGCAGGTGACATTTGTAATAGACTCAAATCCTAATTACACAAACATCTGCGAGAACGATTGCATCTTTTGTGCATTTCGCCGCCAGCCGGACGATGAAGACGCATATACATATACAGTTGACCGGATGATTCGGCATTTCAAAGAAGCGGCGGCAAGGGGGGTCACTACGGTTCTACTACAAGGAGGGATAAATCCCGCACTTACCTTTGATTACTATACTGAAATGGTAAAAAAAACAATTACCGAAGTTCCGGAGGTCCATCCCCACTTCTATTCGGCCCCGGAAATTATCAGTATGTCCCGTATATCCAAGCTTTCGATTACAGGCGTATTACAGAAACTATGGGAAGCTGGTATGCGGACTATTCCCGGTGGTGGAGCTGAGGTTTTATCCGACAGGGTGAGGGGAAAAATCAGTAAAAAGAAAGGGACATCAGCAGACTGGCTCAATGTTATGCGTGAAGCGCACAGGATTGGCTATAAATCAACGGCCACCATGATGTACGGGCACATAGAGACAGACGAAGATATCCTGACTCACCTGGAAGGCATCCGGCAGTTGCAGGATGAGTATCACGGCTTTACTGCCTTCATTCCCTGGAGTTTCAAGCCAGCAAACACGTCACTTGCGAAACTTATTACAAGGCCGGCAACCGCGACACGCTATCTGCAGATAATCGCCTTTTCAAGAATCTATCTGGACAACTTTCCCCATGTACAGGCATCGTGGTTTCCGGAAGGGGGGAAAACAGGCCAGATCGCTCTGCATTTCGGGGCCGATGATTTCGGCGGGACGTTGCTTGAAGAGAACGTCCATGCGGCAGCAGATTTTGTCAACAGGACAAGTCCCGAAGAGTGCATACAAATGATACATGACGCAGGTTTCGGTGCTGCACAGAGGTCAACACTGTACGGAATTATAAAGTTATTTTCCCGATCATGAGCAGCATGCTTTTATCAGATCATCTTTTTCAACAAAGTAATTTGTTGCCGGAGACTTTGGCTTTCATATGTCCAGCAGTAAGAATATGGAGACAATGGGGCTGTTGAAAAAGCCCTGTTCCAATTATGCTGCGATATAAAAACTTCTTACTGAAAAAGGATATTTTGTCCCAAAACTTGATAACGCCTTACAAATATTCATTGCCAAACGATTCATGAC